>NZ_JAEHBQ010000033.1:0-48431 GCF_016483555.1 Bacillus cereus group sp. N14 | reverse complement strand
AAAGTTAGTTTGTCTAGCATCTAAAAATAAAAATTGACGTTTCACGTTGTTTGTTTCGTTCAGTTTTCAAAGAACTTATCTGCCGCTCAGAAGCGACTTTATTAATATAACATTTCGTTATATTTTCGTCAACAACTTTTTTCAATAAGTTGTTTTTCGTTTGTTTTGCTTGTTACCTTTCGTGGCAACGAATATAAATATACCAGTTTGATTATTAAAATGCAATAGTTTTTCTAATAAAATTTTTAACTTAGTAAAAAAGTATAAAAACAGCACATTTCTTCTATATAAATATAATTTCTCGCACCATCAAGAGCTACTATCCCTACGTAGCTCATACTCAAATAAAAAAAGCTTTGGAGAAATCTCCAAAGCTTAGTCTTGTTTATGACGCATAGCAGGGAATAATAATACATCACGAATAGATGGTGCATTCGTTAACAACATAACAAGACGATCAATACCAATTCCTAGACCACCTGTAGGAGGCATACCGTACTCAAGAGCTTCAATATAATCATCATCCATCATGTGAGCTTCATCATTACCTTGTTCGCGCTCTTTTAATTGCGCTTCAAAGCGTTCTTTTTGATCAATCGGATCATTTAGCTCCGTGAATGCATTTGCATGTTCGCGTGCAACGATAAATAATTCGAAACGATCTGTGAATCGTGGATCTTCGTCATTCTTTTTCGCAAGTGGCGAAATTTCTACCGGATGACCGTAAATAAATGTTGGTTGGATTAATTTATCTTCTACTTTTTGTTCGAAGAATTCGTTTATAATATGACCAACTTCCATCGTATCCTTAATACCTACATTATGTTCTTTTGCAAGTTCACGCGCTTCTTCTACACTCATTGGATTCCAGAAATCTGCTCCAGAATGTTCCTTGATTGCATCTACCATATGAAGACGTGTCCATTCTGGTTCTAGATTAATTTCATAATCACCATATTGGATTGTTGTTGTACCTAGTACTTGCTTCGCAATATGCGCAACCATATTTTCTGTTAGTTTCATAATATCTTTATAATCAGCATACGCTTCATATAATTCAATCATTGTAAACTCTGGATTATGACGAGTTGATACACCCTCATTACGGAATACACGACCGATTTCATAAACTTTTTCTAATCCACCCACAATAAGGCGTTTTAAATGAAGTTCAATTGCGATACGCATGTATAATTCCATATCTAACGCATTATGGTGCGTAATGAAAGGACGCGCAGAAGCTCCACCTGCAATTGCATGCATCATAGGTGTTTCCACTTCAAGATAACCATTGTCATCTAAGTATCTTCTCATTTCACGAATGATTTTACTGCGAGTAACGAATGTTTCACGGCTTTCCATACTTGTGATTAAGTCTAAGTAACGTTGACGGTAGCGTTGTTCAACATCTTTTAATCCATGATATTTATCCGGTAATGGACGAAGAGATTTCGTTAATAGTGTAAAGCCCGTTGCTTTCACCGAAAGTTCTCCAACGTTCGTTTTGAACACTTTACCTTCAATACCTACTAAATCACCTAAATCTGCTGTTTTAAACAATTCGTACTCTTCATCTCCAACAGCATCTTTACGAACATAAATTTGAACTTGTCCATGTAAATCTTGAATATGTGCAAATCCAGCTTTTCCTTTACCGCGTTTTGTCATAATACGACCAGCGATAGAAACAGAGATTTCTTTCTCTTCTAATTCTTCTTTAGAGAACTCTCCATATAAGCTTAATAAGTCATTTGTTGCATTTGTACGTTCAAATCGTTTACCAAACGGATCGATTCCTTGCTCACGTAAGTTATGTAACTTTTCACGACGAACAAGCAATTGGTCGTTTAATTCTTCGTGGTTCATGTTATCCATGGTATTGATATCACTCCAGCTCTATTAATTTTTACAATATATACAGTATAGCATTTTCTACTCAACTAGAAAAACTGCCAGCAACTAGCTGGCAGTTCTTCTTTCTTTCACGTAATTATAGGAAGTGTATAGAAGAATGTCAATCTTCCCTATCTATTATTAACCAACGTGAATTGTTTGTTGTTTCGCTTCTACTTCTTCTACAAATGCACCTAATACATTCGCAAGGTCCTCACGCGTATTACAAGCATTAATACCATTACGTACAGTTGCATTACCACGAACACCCTTTAAATACCAAGCTGCATGCTTTCTCATCTCTCTTACAGCGACATTTTCGTTCTTTAAATCGATAAGACGATCTAGATGCAACATACATACGTCAATTTTCTCACGCACTGTCGGTTCCGGCATTAATTCACCTGTTTCCAAATACTTTACCGTACGATAAATCATCCACGGGTCCCCAAGGGCAGCGCGACCAATCATAACACCGTCTACACCAATTTCATCAAGCATACGCTTTGCATCTTGTGGCGTTTCGACATCACCATTTCCGATAACCGGGATATTTACAGCTTGCTTTACTTGTTTAATAATATCCCAATCCGCTTTCCCTTCATACATTTGTACTCGTGTACGTCCATGAACTGCTACTGCTTGTCCGCCAGCACGCTCAACAGCTTTTGCATTCTCAATTGCAAAAATATGATCTGCATCCCAACCAATACGCATCTTAACTGTAACCGGCTTTTCAACAGCATCTACAACCGCCGCTACCATTTCATATATTTTATTTGGGTCTAAAAGCCACTTTGCTCCCGCGTCACACTTAATGATTTTCGGTACTGGGCAACCCATATTAATATCAATAATGTCTGCTGTCGTATATTTATCTACGTATTTCGCAGCATCTACAAGAGTTTCTTTCTCTCCACCAAAAATTTGTAAACTTAATGGCTTTTCTCTTTCATCAATATATAACATATCTAATGTTCTTTTGTTATTAAGTAATATCGCTTTATCACTTACCATTTCAGCACAAACTAAACCTGCACCAAATTCTTTTACTGTCAAACGGAATGCAGAGTTACACACTCCCGCCATCGGTGCTAATACAACCGGGTTTTTCATCTCAATATTTGCAATCTTTAACACTCGACTTACTCCTTCCTTCATAGTCACTTCGGCATTAATTCCTCCACTGAAACCTTTAATGCCTTAGCAACTTCCACTACAAAATCTTGGGAAGGCGATCGATTCCCTCTCTCAACTTCACCTAAAACAGATACAGATACCCCTAACTCTTTCGCAAAACCTTCTTGTGTATAACCTTTTAGCTTTCGAAAAGCACGAATGCGTCTTCCCCATTTTTCTGCTTCCATACCGTTACTCCCTCTCGCCTTTTCATTTCTTCTACTTGTGAACGTGAAATGTTTTGTTTTATATCTTGATTAATCTCTAACAACGGAACGATAACAAAAGCTCTTTCGAACATCCGCGGATGCGGAACAATAAGATTCTCTGCTTCAATATTTTCTTGATTATATAGTAAAATGTCAAGGTCGATGGTCCTCGGACCCCATCTAATTTCCCTTTTTCTTCCTAAATCATTCTCTACTCTTTGTGTAATTTTCAATAATTCTTGCGGTGATAAATTGGTAGAAATTTTTATAACTAAATTTAAAAAGCAACTTTGGTCAGTATAGCCAACTGGCTCTGTTTCATATACAGATGAAATATCGTTAACTTGGATATACGGGTTTTTGTTTAAAAACTGAATCGCTTCAGTTAAATACGTATAACGTTCTCCGATATTTGAACCTAATGCAATGTAAGCTATATTATTCATGGACGTTCTCTCGTAATTTCCACCGCTACAGCACGATAATGCCCAGGTATCGGCGGATCTGGTTTAATTACTTTAATTGTACAACGGAAAATGCTCTCATATTGTTTTAATATATCTGCAGCAATATTTTCAGCGATACTCTCTACAAGCTTATACGTTCTATCTTCAACAACTTTTCTACATAACTCGAAAAGCTCTCCATAATTGACAGAATGCTCTAAGTCATCACTTTCTCCTGCCTGTTTCAAATCCAACTCCACCGTTAAGTCCACTTTAAATCTCTGACCCAATTTATTTTCCTCTGGGAATACACCATGATAACCGTAAAACTCCATATCATGAACATAAATTTTATCCAATTACTTTACCCCCTTACCAATCATCGCATCCATCATCTTAGCCATACGTGCCATTTCCTTCACATCATGAACACGAACAAACTCACAACCCTTTTCAATGCCGAGACAAACGGTAGCTCCTGTTCCCTCAAGACGTTCCTCTACCGGTAAATCTAACACATGTCCAATAAAGGACTTTCTTGAAGTACCTAAGAGAACTGGATAACCCAGTACGTTTAACTGTTCTAAATTACGCATCGCTTCTAAATTTTGTTCAGGTGTTTTAGCAAAACCGATGCCTGGGTCTAAAATGATATTCTCATCTCTTACGCCAGCATCTTTAGCAATTTTGATGCTTTCATATAAATCAGCAATCATATCAGCCATTAAATTGCGGTAATTCATGTTATCGCGATTATGCATCAAGATAATAGGTACATCGTAATGAGCTGCAACTTCAGCGATTTTCGGTTCCGCCTTCGCTCCCCAAACGTCATTAATAATATGAGCGCCCGCTTCGATTGCTTGTTTTGCAACTTCAGCTTTATACGTGTCGATAGAAATAGGCAATTCCACTTCTTTTGCAACCGCCTGAATCATCGGAACAACTCGCTTTATTTCTTCTTCCACCGATACTTTAGCAAAACCCGGGCGAGTAGATTCACCGCCGATATCAATAATATGAGCACCTTCATCTCGCATTTCTTTCGCATGGCGCACCGCAGCCTCTAACTCGTTGTAACTCCCACCATCAGAAAACGAATCTGGTGTTACATTTAAAATCCCCATAATTAAAGTTTTTTCATTTAAGTTCAATGTATATTCGCCGCAGCGTAAATCATAATCCCACTTCAAACTACACATCTCCTCTTCTCAATTCATTTCTGCTCCACAATTTCTCTCTCTGCATTTCATAAAGACTCATAAACCTTTTTGTAACCATACCTACTTTACCCGGGAAATCTCGTCCCTCTATATGATAAAGCGGGACAATTTCTTGAATCGAGTTTGTTACAAAGACTTCATCAGCTGAAAGTAATTCATCTTTTGTAAAGAAACCTTCCTTTACTTCGATGCCCAGCTCTTCAGCAACCTTTATAATAAACGCACGAGTGATACCATTTAAAATCCCTGTTTTTAGCGAAGGTGTATACAAAATATCACCTTTCACGAAAAAGAGATTCGAAACAATACCCTCTGCAACATAACCTGTTTCAGTAAGGAAAATACCTTCCTTATTCACAACATTTCCAATTTCACGTTTTCCTAAAATGTTATTTAAATAATGATGAGACTTTAAGCGAGACGCACCCTCTGGTGTATTTCGCACTTGTTTTAAAACAACCCCTTCTTTTTCCACTACATCTTCAGGGGCTGCTAAAGGTTTTATAAAAACAATAACAGACGGCTCTTCATACATTTCCGTTTGCAATCCAATTTCATCTATACCCGCTGATACATTAAAACGTACATATGCATGCTCTAATTCATTCTTAACGAGTAAATTCTTCAAAATAAGCAGTACTTCATCTTTCGTCATTGTCCATTTAATTTGCAATGTATCCAGCGCATCTATTAAACGGTCATAATGATCATCCAATAAGAAAGGATGACCATTATAAATACGAAATGTCTCAAAAACTCCAAGACCATATAAATAACCATGATCATAAGGAGAAATTCTCGCTTCACTTGCTTCTACATACTCACCATTTACGTAAATTAACACGATGTCACACTTGGGCTGTATTTACGAATGAAATTCTGCAACAACTCTTTCCCGTGGGAAGTCATAATTGATTCTGGATGGAACTGTACACCTTCAATCGGTAATGTTGTATGACGGAGCGCCATAATTTCCCCTTCTTCTGTCCAAGATGTTATCTCTAAGCAATCAGGTAACGTCTCTTTCTTAACGATAAGGGAATGATAACGTGTCGCAGTAAACGGATTAGGGATATCCGAAAAAATCGTCTTTCCGTCATGATGCATAAGCGACGTTTTCCCATGCATTAAGCGCTCCGCACGTATAACCTCTCCGCCAAACACTTGTGCAATGGATTGATGTCCAAGACAAACCCCAAAAATCGGAATCTTTCCAGCAAAGTATTGAATAACCTCCATACTAACACCTGCTTCATTAGGACTACACGGACCTGGCGAAATCATTAAAAAGTCTGGTTTCATATTCTCAATATCTGAAATAGTCACTTCATCGTTACGTTTAACAACAAGCTCTTGTCCAAGTTCTCCAAGAAACTGCACTAAATTAAATGTAAAAGAATCATAATTATCAATCATTAATATCATTTCTCTCACCTAACCGTTTCTTCGCTACGTTCTTTTGCACGCCATAAAGCAATCGCCTTTTTTAACGACTCTTTATATTCATTTTCCGGATTCGAATCAATTACAATTCCCGCTCCTGCTTGTACATGTGCTTTTCCATCTTTAGCAAGCAGTGTTCTAATTACAATATTCAATTCTGTATCTCCAGAATAACCGATCCACCCGATTGAACCTGTATAAATCCCTCGGCGAACAGGTTCTAATTCTTCAATAATTTCCATCGTACGTATTTTCGGAGCACCAGTAATTGTTCCCCCAGGGAATACAGCCTTCACTAAATCAAAAGCATCTTTATCTTCTTCCACCTCACCACGCACATTAGAAACAATATGCATAACATGTGAGTATTTCTCAATTACCATAAATTCATCTACTTCTACAGTGCCATATTTACAAACACGCCCTAAATCATTTCGTTCTAAATCCACAAGCATGACGTGCTCTGCTCTTTCTTTTTCGTTCTCAATTAATTCTTTTGCTAATTCTTCATCCTCTTGCTCATTCGCCCCTCTAGATCTCGTTCCAGCAATCGGTCTTGTACTTACTTCGGTTCCCTCTTTCTTAATTAGCAACTCTGGCGATCCACTAACAATTTGAAAATCCCCGAGCTCCAAGTAACCCATATATGGAGATGGATTAATCTCACGAAGACTTGTATAGATTTCTAGTGGGTGTGTTTGTAACGTTCTTTCTTGCCTTGTCGACAAGTTTACTTGGAACACATCACCAGCCCCAATATATTCTTGAATACATTCAACCGCCTTCATAAAGCTTTCTTCTGTAAAAGCAACTGTTTCACTTTTCTCTTCAGGGCATGCAAAAGATATATTGACTTCTGGCGCTTCTGTCGCCCAAAGAATCTTCCATTCATTTAATCGCTCTTTTGCCTCTTCATGCTTATCTACATAATGTGTAATAATCCATAATACTTTTTCTTTTTGATCATAAACAAACACATCATCAAATAATAAAAAGAATATATCAGGTATATTAATGTCATCCTCCGCATGGGAAGGGAGTTTTTCAATATAACGGATGCAATCATAACTAAAGTAACCAATTGCACCACCTTGAAATGGAGGGTATTCCGGATTATAATCCGTTTTCCATCGCTCCATATATTCCTGCATTAAATCTAATGGGTTTCCTTGTTTTATTGTTTCCTTACCACTTTCGCTTATATGTAACGTTTCACCCTTCCCTCGGATTACCGCTACTGGGTTCAACCCCACAATGTTATAACGACCGCCACGTCCACTCTCTAACAAAATATGTTGCGGTTTATCCTTAGAAAGAAATTTATACTGCTTAAAGAAATCTAACTGATATGGAATAGAAAGCGCTACAGATTTTCTTCGTTGCATATCAACACCCCGTCTTCTTTTATCCCACCCTCTTAGATTAACCACCTCAAAATACATTCGTTATGTATATAAAGTGGTTATACTCGAAGGCTAGTGAAAATAAATTAATTATATTACCTCTTATTTTACATGAAGTTTTCTAGTCATTCACTCTTTTCCTATTTCCAATCCAAAAAGAAAAAGCATCCTTTTCAAGGATGCTTTTTCAATCACATATAATTAAGACTCAAATTGATAAAGCGGTGTACTTAAATAACGTTCACCGTTACTTGGGATAATAACAAGTACCTTTTTCCCTTTACCTAACTTTTTCGCAATTTCTGTTGCTGCATAAATAACTGCTCCAGAAGAGATACCCACTAAAATACCTTCCTCTTTAGCCACTCTTCTTGCATATTCAAATGCTTGCTCTGCTTTTACTTGAACAATTTCATCATATACCTCTACATCCAATGTCTCTGGGATGAATCCCGCCCCAATTCCTTGGATTTTATGTGGACCCGGTTTCCCACCAGATAGTACTGGTGAATCCGCAGGTTCTACTGCATAAATTTTAATATCTTTATACGCTTCTTTCAGCACTTCACCAGCACCAGTAATCGTTCCACCTGTACCAATACCTGCAATAAACGCATCTAATTGGTCACCCATTTGTTCAACAATTTCTGGCCCTGTTGTTAAACGATGAATTTCTGGATTCGATTGGTTTTTGAACTGTTGTGGTATAAAGTAGCCATGCTCTTTTGCTAATTCAGTCGCTTGACGAATTGCTCCACCCATTCCTTCAGGCCCTGGAGTCAATACTAATTCCGCACCGTAAGCACGTAATAAATTACGACGCTCAATACTCATTGTTTCTGGCATTACTAAAATTGCCTTATATCCTTTAGCGGCCGCTACCATCGCTAAACCAATTCCCGTGTTACCACTTGTTGGCTCAATGATTGTATCGCCTTCTTTTAATAATCCTTTTTTTTCAGCATCTTCAATCATAGCTAATGCAATACGATCTTTAACACTGCTCCCTGGATTCATAAATTCTAATTTTAAGTATATATCTGCGCTGTTTGATTCTACGATGCGGTTCAACTTAACGATCGGCGTTTTCCCGATTAATTCTGAAACTGATTGTGCCACTCGCATTCCTGTCACTCCTAACACCGAGTATTTTTATTGGTTTTATCTATATTTAGATTTTGTCAGAAAATTCCCTGTTTGTCAATCTATTTAGAGGATGGATTCCCTCACTTCCCTTATTACAAACTCTCAATTAAATTTGTAATATCTTCTTTAGAGAACTTGTATCGCTCATTACAGAAATGACAATGAACTTCTGTCTCTTCTTCTTCTTCGCGAATTTGCTCTAACTCTGTTTTACCTAAACTAATTAACACACTCTCAATACGTTCGCGTGAGCATGTGCAATTAAATTGAACATCCATCACTTCTAATACTTTTACTTTATCTTCTCCAAGAACTGCATACAGTAACTCTTCTGGAGAAAGCCCTTGTTCAATTAACGTTGATACAGGAGGAATCTTCTGCAAACGATCTTCAATGAATGAAATTGTTTCTTCCTGTGCACCTGGCATAATTTGAAGGATAAATCCACCTGCCGCTAATACGCTGTCATCTCCATTTACAAGAACGCCAACTCCTACAGAAGAAGGTGTTTGCTCAGAAACTGCAAAATAATACGTGAAGTCTTCCCCTAATTCTCCTGAAACAATTGGAGATTGACCAATAAACGGCTCACGCATACCAATATCTTTAATTACTGTTACAAATCCCTCAGTACCTACCGCTTGATATACACGTAATTTCCCTTGTTCCGTTCCTTCAAAATCAACATGTGGATTCGTTACATAACCACGTACATCCCCATTTGCATGAGCATCTACTAAGATAGGACCAATCGGACCATTACCTTCTACCTTAATCGTTAACTTTTGGTCACCTTTTAACATCGCGCCCATCATTGTACCTGCAGTTAAAGAACGACCAAGTGCCGCCGAAGCTGTTCTCCATGTATCATGACGTCTTTGCGCCTCACTTACTGTGTTTGTAGTACGTACACTATATGCACGCACTTCTCCATCAAATGCTAACGCTTTTACTAAATAATCTTTCATACTCATTTATTCACCTTTCTCATGCTGTAAATTTGCATTACGCTCGTATAACATATACAAACCTTTTAATGTTAAAAATGGATCTACAACATCAATTACATTCGATTCTTCTGAAATTAATTTCGCCAATCCACCTGTTGCAATAACTTTCGGTTCTTGTTTAGCTTCCTCTTTCATACGCTTAACAATACCTTCCACTTGTCCAACATAACCATAAAGAATACCAGATTGCATTGCACTTACCGTATTCTTTCCAACAACACTGCTTGGTTTTGTAATTTCAATACGAGGAAGTTTTGCCGCTCTACTATATAAAGCCTCTGCTGAAATCATAATTCCCGGCGTAATAACCCCACCCATATAATGCTTTTCTTCGTTAATATAACAATATGTAGTAGCCGTACCGAAATCGACAATAATAAGCGGACTTCCATACAAGTGGATTCCTGCTACCGCATTTACAATTCGGTCCGCGCCTACTTCACGTGGATTTTCATATTTAATATTTAGCCCCGTTTTTATTCCAGGACCTACTACAAGCGGTTTAATTTTAAAATACTTTTCACACATGCGCTCTAATGCAAACATAATTGGTGGTACGACTGAAGACACGATAATACCTTTCACATCTTCAAACGAAAGACCTTCATGCTCAAGCAACTGCTTTACAAGCATTCCATATTCATCTTCTGTCTTATGACGATCTGTTTCCATGCGCCAATGTTGACGAAGTTCCCCCTCTTCAAACACGCCTAGCACAGCATTTGTGTTCCCTACATCCAATACAAAAATCATATTCTCACCACTTATCTTATTTAATCTATATTTGTGCAGTATGTATAAAACTTATAAAAACATCATATCACACATACTTATATAATCAGCTTTTCTATCCTCATCATTTTACAAAAAGATTACGCTCTATTTCAATTTTTAATACCAGATTTACTTAAATTTTTTTCTACTTCATTTCGTTCCACAAATAAAAAAAGGAGTGACCATCGTCACTCCTTCACCTCTTACTTATCTTCTGATTCTTCATCGTCCTTCTTCATATTGATGTTTACTTTCACATCATCTGAAGATGTTGGACGCTCTGGCAATCTGCCGTAATCATATAAATGATTGATTTGCTCTGCATCTAACGTTTCTACTTCAAGTAACGTTTTCGCAATAATATCTAGCTTATCACGTTTTTCAGTAAGAATTTGTTTCGCGCGAGCATAACATTCTTTTATAATAGTTTGCATTTCCACATCGATTTCATGTGCAATTGCATCACTGTAGTTTTGTTCTGAATGGAAGTCTCTTCCTAAGAACACTTGACCACCTTGTGAGCTACCGAATTGCATCGGTCCAAGCTTATCACTCATACCGAATTCCGTAACCATACGTCTTGCAATACCAGTCGCACGTTGGAAGTCGTTGTGAGCACCTGTACTTGCTTCACCAAACACAATCTCTTCAGCTACTCGACCACCAAGTAAACCAGTGATTTTATCAAGTAACTCTGGTTTTGTCATGAAGTAACGATCTTCTTTCGGAAGCATTACTGCATATCCACCAGCTTGACCACGAGGGACAATTGTTACTTTATGAACGATATCTGCTTCATCAAGGACAACACCAATTACAGTATGGCCAGCTTCATGGAATGCAACGATATTACGTTCTTTTTCAGAGATAACACGACTTTTCTTAGCTGGACCTGCAATAACACGATCCGTTGCTTCATCAATGTCACTCATATCAATTTTCTTCTTATCTTGACGCGCAGCCACTAAAGCAGCTTCGTTTAATAAGTTTTCAAGATCCGCACCAGAGAACCCTGGTGTACGAGTTGCAATTGCTCTTAAGTTGATATGATCATCAAGCGGTTTATTACGAGCATGTACTTTCAGCACAGCTTCACGGCCATTTACATCTGGACGATCTACTGTAATTTGACGGTCAAAACGACCTGGACGTAATAACGCTGGATCAAGAATATCAGGACGGTTTGTTGCAGCGATGATAATAATACCTTCGTTTGCACCGAATCCATCCATTTCAACAAGTAATTGGTTCAACGTTTGCTCACGCTCATCATGGCCACCACCAAGACCTGCGCCACGTTGACGTCCTACTGCATCAATTTCATCAATGAAAATGATACAAGGAGCATTTTTCTTTGCATTTTCGAATAAATCACGTACACGTGATGCACCGACACCGACGAACATCTCTACGAAATCAGAACCACTGATAGAGAAGAATGGAACGCCTGCCTCACCTGCAACGGCACGTGCTAGTAAAGTTTTACCTGTACCTGGAGGTCCTACTAATAGAACACCCTTCGGAATACGGGCACCAACTTCAGCGAACTTACGAGGATCTTTCAAGAATTCAACTACCTCAACAAGCTCTTGTTTCTCTTCATCCGCTCCAGCAACATCTCTGAAACGAACTTTTTTCTTTTCGTCATTATATAACTTCGCCTTACTTTTCCCGAAGTTCATAACACGGCTACCGCCGCCCTGAGCCTGGTTTAATAAGAAGAAGAATAAAATGAAGATAATGACAAACGGAATGATTGAAGTAAAGAACGTTACCCAAGCACTTGTTTCTTCTGCTGGTTGATACTTAACTTCAGCACCTTGCGCTTTGTCATTAATTTTCTTTTGTAATTCCTCAGTATTTGGTGCATAAGTAACAAATTGTTCTCCTTGGCTAGAGTTGTTAAATTGTCCTTTTACCTCAAATACACCATTTTTCGGTTGAAGTTGCACATTACGCACTTCACCTTTTTCTAGTTTAGTAATGAATTTATCGTAGCTAACTGATGTCGTTTTTTGTGTCGAACCATTAAAATAGCTCACGATTCCAATTACTACTAGGAATATCAGTAAATAAAAGATGGTATTACGGAAGATACGATTCATTCCTAACCTCCTCTCACGGCATAAACACTATAGTAAATCGTAACATAGAAAAACTTTCCTATACAATTGTGACGCCTGTATTTAATTAATTTGAGTAAACACTTGGTTTTAATACTCCTACATAAGGAAGATTACGGTACTGCTCTTTATAATCTAATCCATACCCTACAACAAATTCATGTGGAACAGTAAACCCAACATAATCCGCTTTCAAATCTACCTTACGGCCTGTCGGCTTATCTAATAACGTAACAATTTTTACAGACTTCGCTTTACGATATTTGAATAGGTCTACTAAGTAACTTAGCGTAAGACCGCTATCAATAATATCTTCAACGATTAAAATATCGCGACCCTCTACAGAAGTATCAAGGTCTTTTAAAATTTTCACTTCGCCTGTTGAAACAGTAGAGTGACCGTAACTAGATACAGCCATAAAATCCATTTCAAGATATGTATCTGTTCTCTTTAATAAATCTGCCATGAATGGCATTGCGCCCTTTAATACACCAATCGCAAGAGGTATTGTGTTTTTATAATCCTCTGCAATAACCGCACCTAATTCGCGCACCTTTTCTTGTATTTGTTCTTCAGAAATTAATACTTTTTCGATATCTTGATTCATCATTTCATTATCCTCCCGGAAGACTCCTTGCTTTTGTAGTGAATAATCATATATTTATCCTTCTTTGCCGCCTCTTTCGAGATAGCAAATGCAGATCGCTTCAACAAGGGTACCCAAATAATATTCCCACTTGCATCACAAACGACCGGCCATTCTTCTCTTTTTTCTCTTGGTACTTTTGCTTCGATAAAAATAGTTTTTATCTTTTTTGTGCCATTCATACCTTGTATTGACATGCGATCTCCATTTTCTCTAGAACGAATACGAAGTGGATATGATATATCATTATACTTAGCAACAAATACTGTTTCATTCATGTTACTTGGTATGTCTTCGCTCACCTCTGTTACAAGCTTATCCCCGTTCGATAGCGTAATTGTCCCGGGCACTGATAAATCTTGTAAAAAAGGAGAAACAATTTCTTGTTTAAATCCAAAGCTGCACTCCTCGTATGCGCGAACAATTTTTAAATCACCTGGGAAATCAAGTGAACCCGAAGGTTGTGTCCGCTTAAAAAACTCGATCACTTTGTCAATATGTATAGAGGAAAGAGAAGATGGAATCTTATATTCATAAAGATAGTTTAATATTAGTTGAATCCCTCTTCTTTGTAAAGGCATAGACATGGATTCAAAGGCAGGAATTGATAAGCTAATTTGTTTATCACTTTTTTTTGTAATTACTTTATTCATTTTCTCAAAAGCTAATTCCTGCAAATACGCCTCATCCTCTTGCATCTGCATGCTAAATTTTTGGAATTTCTCATGCACTTGTGAATTTTCTTCTTTCAAATGAGGAAGAACATATTTGCGTAATCGATTCCTTGTATATACTTCCTTTTTATTACTTGGATCTATACGGGGAATTATTTTTAGCTTATTACAGTAATCAACAATCTCTTCCTTCGTTACTCCAAGTAACGGCCTAATTAAATATCCATTATGAAAAGGACGCTTCACTGCAATTCCTGCATATCCTTTCGGAGTACTCCCTCGTACAAGGCGCATTAAAATCGTCTCTACTTGATCATCACCATGATGTCCAAGAGCTACATATCTCGCATCATATTTCTTCATTATTCTTTCCAAAAATGCATATCTGCATTCTCTAGCAGCAACCTGTGCATTCATTCCGTGTTGCTGTTGATATTGCGACACATTAATCCTTATCGCTTCGCAAATAACTCCCAGCCCTTTACAAAGGTCCTGCACAAACTGTAGGTCCTCATGAGATTCATCACCTCTAAACATATGGTCCACATGTGCCACTACAATTTCGAACTGTTTTGCTGCTCTTTTTTCTAACAAATAATATAGAAGAGCCAAAGAGTCAGGACCACCAGAAACCCCTACAACAATTGTTGAACGTTCCTTTAATACATCATGCTGCTTTACAAAGTCATCTACCTTTTCAACAAATGTATCTTTCAACTTCGTAATCACCTTTCATTAAACAAGAACAGCAACGTTAGTTACCTTGTTTATAATGGTACAACTTTTACAAACATTGTGCAAAAAAAAGATATACAAAAATTACATTTTTATCTTACATCATCCGTACATATTCACAAAAGTAATAACATTATCTTTTAAAGTAAAAAAACCTAGGCATCCACCTAGGTTTTTAGAAAGAAACAGTGATAAAGAAACATCACACTTAAAATTTATTGTGCCTGCATTCCTACAATTGGAATCGTAGCCCACTTCGGCATATTTTTCTTCACTTTCGCCACAACGATAGTCATATCATCATTTATATAACCATCACAAGAGCGAATCACCTCTTCCATAATGATATCAGCAATTTCTTGCGGATCTTCGGTTTGTAATTCTTTAATTTTTCGTTTCATCCATAGTTCATGATTTTCTACATGTTGCGCTCCCTCGAAAATCCCATCGCTCATCATAATAAGGATATCGCCCGTTTTTAATTGTTCACCTACTACATCAACTTCAACATCCTCAATAATGCCCATCGGCAAATTACTTGCCTCAATTTTCAAAATATTATTCGCGCGTTTAACAAAACTCGGCGTCGATCCAATCTTTAAAAATTTCGCACTCGCATCCCGCAAATCCACCATAGCTAAATCTAACGTCGTAAACATCTCTTCTGTTGTTCTTAAAGAAAGAATAGAATTGATAGATTTAATCGCTATTTCCTCATCAATGCCTGATTGAAGTATTTTTTGTAATAATTTTACCGTTTCTTTACTCTCCATATGAGCTCTTTGCCCATTTCCCATACCATCACTAATTGCAAGCGCATATTTACCAACACTTAAATCCATCATCGCATAAGAGTCACCAGAAACAAACCCACCGCCTTTTGCAGCTGTGGCCAACCCAGTATCAAGAGAATACGTTTTTGCCGAACCAAATGATATTAAGCTGTGGCCGTTCGGATAAGAAGATTTTTCTTCATGTTTAACAACAATATTTTCCTTTAGAATGTCAGAAAGCATCGGCGCAACTAACTTTTCACATTCTCCATGTTCATTAGATGCAACTGGAATCAACATTTCAATATCAATACTTCCTCTATCTAAACAATATATATCAACATGCTCTACTTCTACGCCAAAATCACGAAACGCTTGCATAATCTGTTCTTCCTGCACTTGATGATTTTCTCGTTCTCTTTGGATCTCCTTAGCAAAATCCTCCATAACTTTTGATACACCTAATAGTTGCTCCGCTACTATTCTACGGTTTTCTTTCATTTGTTTTCGTAATTTTTGTCCTTCATAGAAGTGATCTAATTCACCCGCTACTAAATCCGTCACTTTCTTCCCTCTCACACAATGCTTGTCCCATTCACGAACTAACTTCCGATTATGCTGCAACGTCCCCTCTTCCGTTTCACTCATTATTTGTTTCATATAATCGTACGTTTTGTCGAAATTAACTACCCAGCATTGGTCCTTTTTAAAGCATGTTTGACATGTTTTTGCAGTAATTGTACTTAAGAACAAATCCGCTTCTGTCTCTTTATCTTCCTCCTCCACATATCCATATACAGAAAAGCTATTAGATAAAGCAGCAAATACATTGGCAAATTGATTAATTTTATTCGCTGTAACATCACGCATCCTTCTTAAATACTGTTGTTGATCTTGCGAATGTTCCTGTGTGCCTGGCATGAATTTAGCAATACGATCCATAACAAGTTTCGGTGTTAATAAGAAGAACATAATCGCCACACCAGATTCAATTAAAGTTGTCACAATGTTTGTTTGCTTGTCTACATATAGCGTAATCAAGCTCGTCCCAATTAATAAACCTAAACTAACACCTAAACGCTTCCCTTCTTTTAACAAACCACCAAGCAACCCAGAAAAAGCAAGTAGACTAAGTTGAGACAAACTGGAGACATTGGCTAAACTTAATATTAATCCAGTGACGACCCCCACTGTAGATCCTGTAGCAGCCCCCGCAATAAATGCAAACACGAGCACTAAATACCTAGTAAAAATATGTTGAATAGAAGCGTCATATACAAACCAATCTGTTGTCCCTGTTAAAACAGATGCTAGTAATATAATTAAACAAACAATTTCTTCTGTCTCTAGCGCTTGTTGTTTACCTTTTCGTTCTACTAAAAGCGGAACACTTTGTAAAAATATCATAGTTAATACGAAGCTAAGCCCTGCCTCAATCGTACTAACGAGTAAATCGTACATGGTGACAGTTTGTTGCGCGAAATATACGACAACTAAATGTGCGGTTAATGCGGAGATAAATACTTGGAATGGAACAAGTCCAACAGTTTTACGTGTAAACCGACTAAAGAAGATATTATAAATGAAGAAAGTAAAAATAGATGCAAAGGTAAAGAATAAATTATCTATCGAAACTGAAAGTGCGCCCCCCATAAGAGCCAAGAACGCGAGCGGCATTTTATCCCGCTTCATAACATAAACAGCGGCAAAAAACGGCAGTGCAAACGGTAAAATGTTTGTTAATATATATGCTCGTCCCAAAAGAAAACCAATAACAACAATAATAAATCCCCATCTAAAGAAAACCTGTTCAAACTTCATTCGCAACTTACTCGTCCACTTTACTGCTCCAAGCTGACTCTCATTCATTGCCAATGCACTTGTATTCATAGTATTCCTTCCTGCTTTAGGCATATTTTTAACACCACCTGCATAGTTTAATTACTGTCATTATAAAAGATGATTATTGGGATTTTTGTCAAAACAACAGTTTTCACTTTTATAATCGTTCGACTTTTTATTCGAAATAACTCTACATATATACACGGTATGTAATTTATTCTCACTATTTTAATTGAACATTCAGAAAATATAGGGTGATTTTGTAGAAGTGTTGTATGTCTTAATTTATTTAACAAAAAAAGATCATGCAAATTTGCATGATCTTTTTAGGATGACCCGTACGGGATTCGAACCCGTGTTACCGCCGTGAAAGGGCGGTGTCTTAACCACTTGACCAACGGGCCGTTAAATTAAATATAGCGGCGGAGGGGATCGAACCCCCGACCTCACGGGTATGAACCGTACGCTCTAGCCAGCTGAGCTACACCGCCATGTCGTCTTATTTAACGGACAATTAGTATCTTACCTCAGATATATTTTAAAGTCAACACATATTGAAAACTTTTTTAAAAATATATTTTCACATATAAAAAAGCACCCCGAGCAATCGCCCTGGGTACCTCTCTATATGCTAAGAATTAAACGTTCTTATTATCCGCGACGTGCGCCACGGCCACCACGTTTAGATTCTGTGTTACGCTTTAAAGAAGTTAAACGATCTTCACTGTCCTTTAAGAAGCGTGCCATCTTTTGCTCGAATGTTTCTTTTGGAGCTCGTTCGTTACCGCCGCCACGGTTATCTCTGTTGAAAGAACGATTACGTTGTGGACGTCCAGAACGTTGTTGATCGCCACCGCCACCGCGTTGGTATTCACCACGTGGACGATCTCCTTCTGTTTTTTCACGCTCTTTCGCTTTTTTAATAGATAGACCGATCTTACCATCTTTTTCAACGTTAATAACTTTTACTTCTACTTGGTCGCCCACTTTTAAGTGATCGTTAATATCTTTCACATAATTATCAGCAACTTCACTAATATGAACAAGACCCGTTAAGCCTTCTGGCAGCTCCACAAAAGCCCCAAAATTTGTAATACCTGTTACTTTACCCTGTAACTTGCTGCCTACCTCGATTGACATAAAAAAAATGCTCCTCCTTAGTGGTTAAAAAGTCAAATTTTACTTTATTATATATAATCCTAAAATATAGTGTCAATAAGACATACTCTACTTAGAAACAGGAAAAATTATCTCCCCTTTTCCAGAGAAGAAATAATCCCTTCTAGCAATCTTTAATACGTACTCTTCATCATTCAACTTTTGAACTTCGTCTTTTAGACTCTTTTCTTTATTCGTTAATGAATCCAGTTCTTTTTTCATGTCCTTAACTTTTGCTTCTTTTGCTCTAATGGAACTGTTTTGTTGATAAAACGTTACACTAATACTCGCAATAATTGTAAAAGCAAAGACAAGAAAAACCGCTAAACGGCGATAAAGTCGCTTCCTGTTCTCATCCGTTTGTATTATATGCTCTTTAACAGGATTTGGACTCTGTTTTTCGATTGTTCTTTGTCTCAGTTCCCTCATTTCCGAGGTCCCCCTAACTTCTTTTTTATACGCCCCCATAATTGGAAGATGTGTCCCTTCAATTTTGCTATATATTGCAGGAACCCTACATGTTTCATTATAAAAAGTTTAACACGATTAGGGAGAAGTTTCCATATGAGCGAAGCAATAAATCGAACAGGCCAGAAAAAAACTTTCCATATGAAAAGTAATATCCAAATCACCATTTTCCATAACACATGTCCAATTGAAAGCAGTATACGAAATAAGAATAATATAAATGCAATAAATAGCTGCGCTATAATAATAACAGGTTTTATCATGAGTAGCTTTATAATTTGAACAAAAAAGTGTGTTGTTTGCATAAAAATATAGATGAGAAAATTTAACAGTCTCATGTATATTGCTTTCAATAAGCTTTGATATGCCGCAAAACCACATAATAATGCCAAAAATACATATATACGTAGTTCAGCTTCATTTACAAGAAGCAGTACATAAAAAACGAATAATGCTTGGACAATCCAAAATAGTATATCATGTATAAATACAAGCCAACGTTTACGTTCTTGCCGCTTTAAAAATCGTTGGTATGTATCTAAAGACGCTCCAATCCAAGCACCCATTCCGATCATTGAGAGCATCGTATACAACTGAATTGTTAGGCTCATTTAAACAACTTACTAAAGAATCCTTTAGTTTTCTCCCCTTGATTCTCATCAATATACAGCATCTCATGAACTTTCCCTTTAATCGATACAACACCTTTTTCTACATCTAAATTTTTCATTTGCAAATTTTGACCACGAATTGTTAAAAAACCCATTACGGTCTCAAGTAAAAACTCCTCGCTATCAAAACTCTCTACCTGCTTTACACCGGTAATATCAATTACACGCCTGCCACGCATAATAATATCATGCTCTACCGAAACATTTTGTTGATTAGAAGACATAGGTGAGTAACCATTATCCACGTAAATCCCCCCATAGATTTATACTAGCTAATAGTAATGTATGAAGGGATAATTGATTTTAGAACAAGCCTTCTTCAGCCTTTACTTTTTCTTCGCGAACTAAACTATACATATTTGCTGCATCTTCTTTTTTAGTCGTTTCTTTCAATTCGTTTATTTTTACAGTTACTATTTTTTGACCAAAACGAATTGTTAATTCATCAGCTACTTTTACATCTGAACTCGCTTTTGCCACTTGACCATTAATTGATATTCTTCCTTGATCAGCTACTTCTTTCGCTAATGTTCTTCTTTTAATTAAACGTGATACTTTCAAAAACTTATCTAGACGCATATCAAATCCCCCTATTAACGCTCTGTTTGTTTTGCCTCTTCCCATAAAACGTCTAACTGCTCTAATGATAAATCTTGCATCTCTTTATTCATTTCAGCTACCTTTGCTTCCATGTATAAGAAACGACCGACGAATTTCTCATTCGTTGAACGTAACGCCTCTTCGGGATCTATTTTATAATGACGAGCTATATTCACAAACGCAAATAGTAAATCGCCAAATTCACCTAACATTTTCGCCTCATCCATATTTGTAACTTCTTGTTGGAACTCTTGCCATTCTTCTAAGGCTTTCTCTATCATCGGTTGTACATCAACCCAATCGAAACCAACTTTGCCAGCTTTTTTCTGGATTTCATAGGCGCGTAGTAACTGTGGCAAACTTTTTGGAACCCCATTTAAAACAGATTCTTTCACGAATCCTTTTTCTTGTTTTTTAATTTCTTCCCAATTGGCAATTACTTCATCGGCATTATTTACATCCGTATTCCCAAATACATGCGGGTGGCGGCGAACCATTTTCTCAGATAAAGTTCGAATAATATCATCTATAGAGAACCAACCTTCATCCTCCCCGATTTGAGCATGCAACATAACTTGTAATAATATATCACCCAGTTCTTCTACTAAGTGATCATCATCCTCTTCATCAATTGCTTCCAACACTTCATAAGCTTCCTCAATTAAATACTTCTTTAAAGATTGATGTGTTTGCTTTTTATCCCACGGACAACCATTCGGTCCACGAAGGTCTGCAATAATTTCTCTAAGCACATCAAACTGTTGATACAAGGACGCGCGTTCTTTAACTGGTGGTACATATACACTCGTTAAATTATTCAACTCTGTTTCATGATCTAACATGTACAACGGCACCTTTTTAAGTTGTTCAAATGAAGTCCCTGCAGCTGTTACGATATACACTTCATAATCATCTGATAGCATCTCCATTAATGTTAATTTCACATCAGATGCAACGAATGCGTCATATACTTGGCAAAAGATTAAATGTTGACGTAATTCTAATTGTCCTCTTTCAAATGATGTGGCGTCAATTAATTGGAATCCTTCAATCGGATCAATCTTTAGACTCGCAAACATGGGATCAAGGAAACTTTGTCCACCTTCAATGCGCACTTCAACATTCGCTACTTCACCTTTTTCCAACAGTAGCTGAACCGTTCTTTCCGCTACAAGCGGATGCCCTGGCACGGCATAGATGATTTCTGTGCCTTCAGCTTGTTCTAACAATGTATTCGCGATTGTTTCATATACAATTTCAAATGTATCATGCGCTTCATATACACTGTCAAAGGCTGTATATTGTATACCTTCTTTCTCCAACTCTTCTATAACGGGATGTTCCTTCGTTCTAACAAACATGTGATCTGCTTCTTTTATTTTTCGATATACACCCATCGTTAACTGATCTAACTCACCAGCACCTAATCCTAAAATAGTAATGATTCCACTCACAACCTGCCACCTCTATCCACTCTTCTTCAATGAACCTTCTTTTTTCTCTTTTTTCATAACGGTTCCTATTTCCGCTTTTGTAAATACACGTAATTTTAAAATTAAAAACACATATGTTAATCCACCGATAGCTACACCTAACAATGCCTCAAGTGTTGCAATTCCTCTATGCCTTGTATCAATTACTAATCCAGACATTTGCATCAAACGTATAAATATTATTAATACAAACCCCATACCGATACCACTAATAACTACACCTAACATATTACGCTTATCGATAAGCGATTCGGATACAGCTTGCATAAGTAATGCACTATTTAGCACAGAAATTACAATTAACGCAACTAGTGTTGCAATTGCAGCTCCCTTCACACCAAAATACGGCATTAATGTATAATTTAAAACTAACTTTAAACAACCCCCAAATATAACGAATATTGCTGGTTTTAATGTTTGTCCTAACCCTTGCAAAATAGAAGCAGTTGTAATCGACAATGAACTAAATAAAATAGATAAAGATAAAATGGATAAAACATCTGACCCATCACTATTTTCAAACAACATAATATTCGTAGGCTGAATAATACAAGTTAATCCAATGGCAGCTGCAAATCCAATAACAAATGTTATTTTCATTGCTAACTTTACCTTTTCTCGAATAAAGGAAAGATCTCCTCTTTCCTTCGCCGCTGTAATAATTGGAATAAGTGACAATGAGAAAGAAGTTGTCACGACAGTACCTAATTGCATAAGCGGGATACTTCTGTCGTAAACACCTTTTAATACCTTTGCACTTTCAGCTTGCTCTCCTGCCCCAATAAGTAAGGAATAGAAGGAAATGGAATCAGCCATTTGTATAAAAATAAGTACTAAGTTACTAACACAAATCGCCAATCCCTGCCAAAACAGAATTTTAATGATCCTCTTTTTTCCCTTAATTCTCTTTACACTCTTGAAAAATATAGAACGAAAGTCATGACGCATATAAAGTACAAGTACGATAATCCCAATTAGTCCGCCTGCGATTGAACCTAACATAGCACCTGCACCGACTGTATATAAATCAAATCCGCGAGCAATTAGGAATAGAGATAAAAATACAATAATAGAAACACGTATTGTTTGTTCTATCACTTGCGAAACAGCTGTTGGCATCATATTATTGAACCCCTGAAAATATCCTCTTGCTACAGATAAAAACGGCATCAATATGAATGAAAATGAAATAACACGTAATAACTTATCTAAGTGTATATCACCCATGGCTGCTGCAATTGTTTCGGCACCAAAAAACAATGTAAAAAAGCCTACGAAACCAATTCCTAATAAAAACCAAAAAGATACACAGATAATTTCTTCTGCTTCTTGTTGTTTCCCTCGCTCTAATCGTTCCGCAACCATTTTTGAAATTATAATGGGGAACCCATAAGTAGCTAAAATTAAACAAAATCCATAAAACGGATAAATTTGTTGGTAAATATAAAAACCAATATCACCCGCTATATTTTGATATGGAATACGGTAAAAAGCGCTTAATACCTTTGTAACAAAACTTGCGATTGTTAATATAATAGCCCCACGCCAAAAGGCTTGATACTTCTTCGATTCCATACAAGAAAACTCCTTTTTCTATTCTCACCCCTCGTATTATATCATAAAGAAAAGAACAAGCTTCCTTGCCTACACGAGTAATAATACGTTCGTGCAACGCTAGAAATGTTCAACGAAAAAAGGTAGCAAAGCGCTACCTTCATTCAATATACATATATCTCCAAATATTTGATTTCTCAAGAAGAAATATCATAATTAGGAAAGATTGCTACTTCTAAAATTCGATATAGCCTTACTGCTCCATTTGTTTCGCTAAAAAGCTTGCAGCTGTATTTACTGACTTATGCTCTACTTCACTTATAATATCCTCTTTAGAGAAGATAACAACAGCTCCAATTGGATCCCCATTCGCAACAATCGGGCCAATTGTATAGGAACTCACTTTTTCTGTTACTCCATCAATAATTGAAATTTCGCTTTCATCTGTCATAATTACAGACTTACGCTCTTCCATTGTCTTCTCAATTAAATCGCCAACACTTTTATTTAAGTATTCTTTTTTAGATACGCCTGCTACTGCGATAATAGAATCACGATCGCATACAAGCACATTATGTCCTAAGCTATCGTATAAAGCTTCCGTATATTCCTTTGCAAAATTACCTAGTTCACTAATTGGAGAATATTTTTTCAAAATCACTTCTCCATCGCGATCAACAAATATTTCTAGTGGGTCTCCTTCTCGAATACGTAAAGTTCTACGAATTTCCTTCGGGATTACTACCCTACCTAAATCATCAATTCGACGTACGATTCCAGTTGCTTTCATTCTAATGCTGCCTCACTTTCTACTGATGATCAAAGTGGTGAATTTACCTGTTCATGTAAAAATCACCAACTGTTAGACATAGTATTTTACACATTAGTTCTTCTATGCACGCCGAATTGTATTTTTTTATCTTATATTAGGCATTTATGACTTCTTTTTTTACATCTGGTAGGCCTTTTAATAAATTTTCAGCAATTGTTAACCACTTCGATGTCTCTAAACCATTTGTTTTCATAACGATTTTCAATTGCGATCCTTCCATTCCTAGACCAATCATACGTCCAAAACTATTTCCGAGCATGAATAATTTTCCGCCATCAATATTTTGACTTGCTTGTTCTGAGAACAGAATTGTCACTTCAAATTTATTTTGCTTAATTAACTCAATTTGTTCTTTCATTGCCAATACTTTAATATTTGCAATTTGCAATAAGTAACCAACTTCTTGCGGGTAATCACCAAATCTATCTATCATCTCTTCCTGCAACTCTTCAATATCCTCAATTGCAGAAACACCTCTAAACTGTTTATACATCATAATCTTTTGTTTACTATCTGAAATATAAGCATCTGGTAAATATGCATCTACTTCTAAATCAATTTCAACATTAACTGTATTTTCAACCCCATCTGTTCCTCTACGCTGTTCAATTGCATCTTTTAACATTTGAGAATATAGATCAAATCCGACAGAATCAATAAATCCATGCTGTTCGGCTCCTAACAAGTTACCTGCACCACGAATGGATAAGTCTCTCATCGCAATTTTGAAACCTGATCCAAGCTCTGTGAACTCTTTAATGGCTTGCAGACGCCTCTCTGCAACTTCTGATAACACTTTATCTCGTTTGTATGCAAAGTATGCATATGCAACACGATTAGAACGTCCAACACGACCACGAAGCTGATACAGCTGCGATAGTCCCATACGATCTGCATCAAATACAATTAACGTATTTACATTCGGAATATCTACACCCGTCTCAATAATTGTTGTACTTACAAGAACATCATACTGCCCTTCTAAAAACGATAGCATAACAGACTCTAATTCACCTTCGTTCATTTTCCCATGCGCATAAGTTACACGCGCGTCTGGAACTAACATCGAAATTTCATCTGCTTTTCTTTCGATATCCTCCACACGATTATATAGGAAGTAAATTTGCCCACCTCTTGCAAGCTCTCGTTCTATCGCTTCTCGCATTAACGCTGGATTATACTCTACTACATACGTTTGGACTGGGAAACGATTTTCTGGTGGTGTCTCAATAACAGATAAGTCACGCACACCAAGCATAGACATATGGAGTGTACGCGGAATCGGAGTTGCCGTTAATGTTAACACGTCAACATTTGCTTTTAATTGCTTAATTTTTTCTTTATGCGTTACACCAAACCTTTGTTCTTCATCAATAATAAGAAGACCTAAATCTTTATAAGTAACATCTTTAGATAAAATACGATGCGTTCCGATTACGATATCTACCGTACCATCTTTTAAGCCTTTAATTGTTTCATTTTGCTGTTTTCTCGTACGGAATCTACTTAATAATCCTATATTGATTGGATAATCTTGAAAACGCTCTCGAATTGTTTCATAGTGTTGTTGTGCAAGGATCGTTGTCGGCACTAAAATTGCAACTTGTTTTTCATCCATAATTGCCTTAAACGCCGCACGGATAGCTACTTCCGTCTTTCCATATCCTACATCACCACAGAGAAGCCTATCCATCGGACGTCCACGTTCCATATCTTTCTTAATCTCTTCAATAGAACGTAATTGATCCTCTGTCTCTTGATATGGGAAAGAAGATTCAAATTCTTGTTGTTCTGCCGTATCTGGTGTATATGCATAACCCTTTGAAGCTTCGCGCTCAGCATATAGTTTAATTAGGTCATCCGCAATGTCTTGTACAGATTTTTCAACTTTCGTTTTGACCTTTTTCCAATCATTTCCGCCCAATTTATAAACTTTTGGATCCTTACCTTCAGATCCTACATATTTCTGCACTTGGTCAATCTGTTCAATTGGAACGTATAACTTATCATTACCTTGATATTTAATATTCAAGTAATCTTTATGAACACCATTAATCTCTAGTGTCTCGATACCTAAGAATTTACCTATACCATGATTTACATGAACTACATAATCTCCAACTTTTAATTCCGAATAACTTTTAATACGTTCAGCATTAGATAACTTCTGCTTACGTTGTGATTTTTTAACTTTCTTATGAAAAAGCTCTTTTTCAGTAATAACAACAAGCTTTTGCATCGGCATTTCAAATCCTGCATGTAAATCACCTACAGCAATTTGTAACCTTCCAGGCAATAATATATCTGTGCCCTCTACGATATCTGCCTCAATATCATAATCACTTAAAATATGTTGTAGTTTTTTTACACGTTCATCATCTGTGCCAAGCACAACAGTCGTAAAATGCCCTTCGTTCCATCTATCAATTTCAGTTTTCAACAACTGCATCTGCCCATGGAAATCTTGCATTGTTTTACATGTCACATTCACAATGTTTTGCGGATGTGTATGTGCTATATGACGTAAGAATAACGTTAAATATACAAAACTTCTTTTTTTATGATGAAGAAATTCCTCAAACGAGTGTGAGAAAGATAAATCTTGAATAATTATTCCCTCACCAAGAAGTGATATATACCATTCCGCCTCTTCTGTTTCAAGATGTGATGCTGTTTCTTGAATACGGGAAATCTCATCTAAAACCACAATACCATCTTCTGGTAAATAATCTATCAGACTAGCAGGTTCTTTATAGAAAATAGATAAATATTTAAACATCTGTTCTATACTTTGCCCGTTTTTTAACATCTCAATTTCATGACTTACCGTTTCAAGCACTGTAGTCTTCAATTTATCATCGGAAAGTTTTTGCATCGTCTTAGTCAAGCCTTCCTCAAGATGCTCAATTCCCGACTTCAATTCTTCCTGTGAAAATAAAAACTCTGTTGCTGGACCAAATCTAACACTTTCTTTTTTATCTTGAGAGCGCTGTTCATCCACATCAAATAATCGAATAGAATCAACTTCTGTATCGAAAAATTCAATACGAAATGGTAACTCTTCAGTTAATGGGTAAATATCTAATATTCCCCCGCGCAAACTGAATTCCCCAGGAGCTTCTACCATCGACTTACGCTCATAACCAATATGATGTAAAGTATGCAAGAATGTATCTAAATCAATCTCTTGCCCTAGATTGATTTCGATTTGCCTTTGCTTCCACAACTCTTTCATTGGTAAAAATCTGCGTAGTCCTGCAACTGGCGCTACAATAATCCCGTTCTCTCCTGCCGCTAAACGATTCAATACTTCAATACGTTGCGCCTTCAATTCTGGACTTGCAACACCAATTTCTGATGCTATCAATTCATTTACTGGGTATAACCACACATCTTTTTCACCAAGTAACGCCACTAAATCTTCATGCACTTTTTGTGCTTGATATAAATTATGCGTCACAATAAGTTGTGATTTTTTTGTTTTTTTATATAAGGCCGCCATTAATAACGAACGAGAAGAGGTTGCCATACCTGATACAAGTTGTTCTTTTAAACCATCTTCTAGTCCATTAATAACCGATTGGATCTCTTCATTTTTATAAAATTGCTCTAATAAACCTATCATTTTCAAAACCCCTCTCAACATAAAGAGCAAGCCACTATATTTTATGCAAATATTTTGGAAAAAGAAAACAGAAAAATGCTTTGGACATGCCAAAGCGACAACATTTTATTGCAGAAATTTTTCATATTCATAATACTCAGGATAAGATGCGAGCGTTTCTTGACACGATTCACAAATCGTTTTTATATATATATTTCCATTCTCATGAAAATGAATCATCTCTACTACTTCTTGCTCTGTTAGTTGAAATAAAACGTCGCTATACACTTTTTCTGCGGTAACGGAGCCTACATTACTCCCGCAATGTCTGCAATAATAATACCCTTCCATACTAGCCTCCTAAAAATCCAATTACTACTAGTATGGGTAAAAGCAAGACAAAATATTCCCAATCATACCCTTAACTATTGAAGGTATTCATGATTTGAAGAAAAGGTTTATTTAACCATTCTTCACATGCATCCGCTGCTTTTTCAATAGAATGACTCACATCAGGAATTTCTTCCGATGTAAAACGTCCTAATACGTAATCTACTACCTTCATGCCATTTTTCGGACGATCAATTCCCATACGGATACGTTGAAACTCTTGTGTTCCTAAATGTGAAATTGTTGATTTCACACCATTATGTCCACCAGCACTACCTTTCATACGAAGGCGTAATTTACCTACAGGGATGTCTAAATCATCGTACAGAACAACGAAGTCCTCAACATCAATTTTATAGTAATCCATGAGTGGTCGAATACTTTCCCCAGATAAATTCATATATGTAAGTGGCTTTAATAAGATTACTTTTTCTCCATTAACAAATCCTGCACCAAATATTCCTTTAAATTTTTGTTCATTCAAAGAAATATTCCAACGCTTCGCAAGTTCATCAATCGCCATAAATCCAATATTATGCCTTGTTAATTCATATTCTCTACCCGGGTTCCCAAGTCCTACTATCAATTTCATTCTTGTACCACTACTTTCTTTTTTCGATACGAAAAGACGTAACCAATCTTGGTTACGTCTCATTCTATCCAATTAATTGAATAATACACTTACAGATTCTTCTTCGTATACACGAATGATTGCTTCTCCGATTAGTGGAGCAACTGAAAGTTCATGTACTTTGTCGATTTTCTTCTCTTCTGGTAATACGATAGAGTTCGTTACAACTAACTCTTTAATATTTGAGTTTTGGATACGCTCAATTGCTGGACCAGATAATACTGGGTGTGTACAGCAAGCATATACTTCAGAAGCACCGTTCTCAACAAGAGCGTTTGCTGCTAATGTAATTGTACCAGCTGTATCAATGATGTCATCAATTAAAATTGCTGTTTTACCTTCAATATTACCGATAATGTTCATTACCTCTGATACGTTCGGACGAGGGCGACGCTTATCAATAATAGCGATTGGTGCTTTTAGACGATCTGCCATTTTTCTAGCACGAGTTACCCCACCGTGGTCAGGTGACACAATTACGATATCTTTAAGACCTTTTGTTTCAAAGTAATCTGAAAGAATCGGTACACCCATTAGGTGGTCGATTGGGATATCAAAGAACCCTTGAATTTGTGGAGCATGTAAATCTAGAGTGATTACACGAGTTGCACCTGCCGTTTCAAGCAAGTTTGCTACAAGTTTCGATGTAATTGGTTCACGAGAACGCGCTTTACGGTCTTGACGCGCATAACCATAGTAAGGAATAACAATATTAATTGTTTTTGCAGATGCACGCTTTAATGCATCGATCATAATAAGTAATTCCATGATATGTTCGTTTACTGGGAAGCTTGTAGATTGAATAATGAATACATCGCAACCACGGATACTTTCTTCAATGTTAATTTGAACTTCTCCATCACTAAAACGATCAACAGAACATTTTCCTAGTCCTACTCCAATGTGCTTTGCAATTTGCTCAGCAAGTTCCTTATTAGAGTTTAAAGAGAATACTTTCAAATTAGAATTTAGATATTGAGTCGACATCTAGATTAACCCTCCACATTATGATTTTTTCTTATTCAGCAATTGATCAACATAGTCTTCTTTGTTAACTTGACGTGCACGTGCTACAGATAATGCTTTTGATGGAACATTCTCTGTAATTGTAGAGCCTGCTGCCACATAAGCACCATCTTCAACTGTTACAGGAGCAACAAGGTTTGAATTACATCCAATAAATACCCCGTTACCAATCACAGTTTTGAATTTATTCTTACCGTCATAGTTCACCGTAATTGAACCACAACCAAGATTCACGTCTTCTCCAACTTGTGCATCCCCGATATAACTTAAGTGTGAAGCTTTACTTCTATTACCAAAAACAGTTTTTTTGATTTCCACGAAGTTTCCAACGCGTACTTCATCTCCAATAACTGAATCTGGGCGAATATGTGCAAATGGACCAACCGATACTTCTGTACCAAGTTTACTATCATGTACAGTAGATTGTCGAATTGTCGTACGATCTCCAATTTCACTATCGCGAATTACTGTGTGCGGTCCAATTTCACAATCAGAACCAATTACAGTATTCCCCTCAATAATTGTTCCTGGATGAAGAACTGTATCACTACCGATAATTGCATCAGCAGAAATATACGTGTTACTTGGATCAATAATTGTAACACCATTTACCATGTTTTTACGGTTGATACGGTTTTTCATAATAATTTCCGCTTGCGATAGAGCGACTCTGTCGTTAACACCTAACGTTTCATCGAAGTGCTCTGTTTGATAAGCCGATACGATATGACCTTCATTTTTTAAAATCTCAATAACATCTGGCAGGTAATATTCACCTTGTACGTTATCATTTGAAACTTTAGAAAGTGAGGCGAATAAAGCTTTATTATCAAAACAATACGTACCTGTATTGATTTCTTTAATAGCTAATTCTTTCTCATTTGCATCCTTATGCTCAACAATCTTTTCAACATGACCATTCTCATTACGAACGATACGACCATATCCAGCAGGTTCTTCTATGTAAGCTGTTAGCACCGTTGCCATTGCCCCTGCTTCTTTATGTTGCTGAAGCAATGCTTCCATCGTTTCAGCAGTTATTAGCGGCGTATCACCACAAATAACTAAAGTTGTTCCTTCTTCATTTGCAAGTACACTTGCAGCTTGATCGACAGCATGTGCTGTACCAAGTTGTTCTGCTTGTAATGCAAACTCACTTACGTTTCCTAGCTGTTCTTGTACCATTTCAGCACCATGTCCTACGACTGTTACAAGTTTCTGCAATCCTAATTGCGTTACTTGATCGACAACATGCTGTACCATAGGTTTTCCACATACAGGATGAAGCACTTTGTATAGCTTAGACTTCATACGTGTGCCTTTGCCTGCAGCTAGAATCACTGCAAATCTGTTTGACATATAGACCCTCCATCGCAACCTATTTATCCATTAACGATATTATCCTAAATCATCATATATTTCAAGAAACACATTTTAACTATTAAATTTTACCATAATTCTTATACGATGTTTTACTCTTTAGTATCTTTTTTAAGAAATAAGCTATGCTATTTAAAATGATTTTGAAAAAATTAGAAGTTTTTCTCTTCACTTTAATAAATTCAGAATTTTCCGTACGAAAATAGATAAAACCACACAAAAAAAAACAAACTCCTGTAAATGCTTACAGGAGTTTGTTGCAAAATTATAGGGATTTCTTTAAAAAGCCCTTTTCATTCGAATTTTACGAAGCACCCGCTTCTTCAAACTCAACCTCTTCTAACTCGCCTAAACGATGATACTCTGTTAAAACCGCATCTTGAATTTTAGAGCGTGTATTAGAATTAATTGGATGTGCAATGTCACGGAATTCTCCATCTGGAGTACGTTTACTTGGCATTGCTACAAATAATCCATTATTACCATCAATTACACGAATATCATGAACAACAAATTCATGGTCTAGAGTAATAGAGGCAATTGCTCTCATGCGGCCTTCTGTGTTTACGCGGCGTAATCTTACGTCAGTCACTTCCATCTTGTGTTCACCACCCTTTTCTAAATAAGCGATATATTTGTATAAATTCCACAAAATTTCTATTTTCCCTTTAATTTTTTAAAAATTTTTAAGATAAAAATTTTTAATGTAATTGAATATAGAGATTAGTGGAGGTTATCGCTTACAAAAGATTACTTAACTAGGGCAATTACTTCGATTTCAATTGAAACATCTTTCGGTAATTTTGCTACTTGTACACAAGAACGAGCTGGCTTATGAGTAGAGAAATAAGAGCCGTATACTTCATTAACAGCATTAAAATCATCCATATCTTTTAAGAATACTGTTGTTTTTACTACTGTATCAAATGAAGCACCTGCTTCTTCTAATACCGCTTGTAAATTTTGAAATACTTGCTCTGTTTGTACTGTCACGTCTCCTGCTACAAGCTCTCCACTTGCAGTTAACGGAATTTGTCCTGAACTGTAAAACATATTATTTACAATAATCCCTTGTGAATATGGTCCAATTGCTTGCGGTGCATTGCTTGTTTGAACAACTTTCATATTTTTTCACCCTTTTATTATTTATTTTTACTCTTTAAAAATAGTGCACGAAAAGCAGTTTGTCCATCTATTTTATAATTTATAAATAGAATAAAAAAAAGATAAAGCGATCTGCTTTACCTTTTTACTCAGCCTCTACAAGCCCTTCATCAAATGGTGCCAGTGAATAATTTCCCTTTTCCACTTGAATCGCTTTTTCTTTCACATCAACTTCTGATAGACGAATTAATGATACAAAATTATTAATTAGTCGTTCTTCAATATCCGTGGATTCTACTAATACACCAATACCAACAACATTAGCCTTAAACTCTTCTAACATACTCATCATACCTTGAATTGTCCCGCCGGCTTTCATGAAGTCATCAATAATTAAAACATTTGATCCCTCTGGAAGGCTACGCTTTGCTAACGTCATTGTTTGAATTCGCTTAGAAGAACCTGATACATAGTTAATACTAACAGTTGGGCCTTCTGTTACCTTATTATCTTTCCTTGCAATTACTACCGGTACATCTAAGTAATTTGCCACCGCATAAGCAAGTGGAATCCCCTTCGTTGCCACCGTCATAACCGCATCAATTGGTTGCCTAGCAAAAACAGAAGCAAACAAACGACCTGCGCCATTAATATGGCGAGGATTACTTAAAAGATCTGTCATATATAAGTAACCACCAGGCAAAATACGATCTGGATTTTCAAATAAGCTACAAAGCTCACCAATAATTAGATCTGCCTCTTCCTCACTTATATATGGTATATATTTCACTCCTCCTGCTGCTCCTGGTACCGTTTGCAATGTGCCGACCCCTTGTTGTTCAAACGTTTGCTTAATAATAACTAAATCTTCACTAATGGAAGACTTAGCTGATTGATACCTTTCAGCAAAAAAAGTGAGAGAAACTAGCTGACGAGGGTTTTGTAACAAGTAATACGTCATATCGACTAATCTTGTACTTCGTCTAATTTTCATACTCTCACCTCAAATCACGAATATTCTAAACAAATCATAACGTATTATACGTCTTTATTCAAGCGTTTCTCGCTCTCCTAATAAACGTACTGCGTATACTTGTTCACAAAATCCTTTTAATCCGTTATATATACGATGCATTCGCGAATCATGGTGCACAAGACCAAATACGGTTGGGCCACTTCCACTCATTAATACGGCATCCGCCCCAAATCGCTTCATCTGTGCCTTAATACGTGCAACTTCAGGATGCATCGCAAACGTTACATCTTCTAAAACATTACCAACAGTATCACAAATCCCTTTGTAGTCCCCAGCATTTATGACGTTAACCATTTTATCTACATTTGGATGTGTAACTCGATTTAACTTTAAATTTCCATACACATCAGCAGTAGATACACCAATATGGGGTTTTGCTAAAATAACCCAACAAGAAGGTGGAGTTTTTATGTGCTCAATTTGCTCTCCTCTTCCAGTGGCAATTGCTGTCCCACCATATACACAAAACGATACATCTGATCCAATTTTTGCGCCAAGCTCTGCTAACTGATCAATTGTAAGCCCTAAATTCCATAATTTATTAAGGCCACGTAATGTCGCTGCTGCATCACTACTTCCACCTGCTAATCCAGCTGCTACTGGAATCGTTTTTTCAATAGTAATAGATACACCTTTTTTCACATTAAACTTCTCTTTTAATAATTTCGCTGCTTGATAAGCTAAATTTCTTTGGTCGTCTGGGACATACCGATTATGGGATAAAATTTCAATACGGTCTTCTGCTAATTCCATTAGTTCTAAACGATCCGCTAAATCAATTGTTGTCATAATCATTTTCACTTCATGATATCCGTCTTGTCTTTTTCCCAGTACATCTAACGACAGATTAATCTTTGCTGGTGCTTTCACTAGTAGCTTCAATCTATTCACCCACTCTATGTACTCAATCTTTTATCGTTTATTTTACCATAAATTTATAGTAAGACGATGACACTTCCCTAATTATAACGAAAAGCATTCAGAATGAAACTACTTATGTAAAATGATGGCACCTTTTCGAGTACAAAAAGCCGAGGAATCACTCCTCGGCTACCGTAGCATAGAAAGTATCTTACAACTACTGGTTTTGTTTCATTAATTGCTGTTCTGCAATTTCTATAGCACGTTTCACCATGTTACCAGCATCTTTCGCACGAATTCCGCCCCAGCCTTCTTTCTGAACAACATCATAAAAGCCTAGCTCTTTTGCAAGCTCTTCTTTAAATTGATTTGACATGACACCTCTTCGTCTACTCAATGCAGAGTCCCTCCTTATTTTGCTACGGTATAATTAGTATGCAAAATAATATAGCTTTTCATTTGTGGGAATATATGTAACGATACATGAATTATAAAATCACTTCATTATGAGGTTCACCATAAAACGTTAACTCTACTGTCTCTGTTAAAACATCCGCATAGCTATATGATACACGTTGCAACGCATCTTCTTGCTGATCCAATTGTACAACAAAAACAGAACGGTACGTTTCTGCAAGTACACCTGATTGTTCTACTGTTTTTCTTCTCCCACTATTTGCCTTTAACATCAGTCTCTGTCCAAGATGGTGATCTAATTCGCTTTTAATTTCATCTAAACGTTTTGACATATACTTCGTTACACCTCGCTGTAATTTAGATTGAACACTTAAAACACGATATATCTATCCCAATTATTAACCGCAACTCACAGACAATATCATTATAAAAGCATCATGCGTTCAAATAGATAGAAGAAATACTATATTGTAAAAGTATCATTATGTAGTCTGCGCGTTCTTGTCTCTTTTTATCCAAGCTGATTTAAATCCTTCCCATACAAAAAAGCAAGATACATATGTACCTTGCTTATTCTTCATAATGTTGAAAGGGTAATCCAGTTCGTAAAATTCCCCTCGTCTCAATACCGCCAAGTCCCTTTTCGCCGGTAATCGTATTACGTACAACATCCCATACATTTACTCTTTCCATAAATGACGTAAAACTAATTTTTCCAACCACATATACAGGATCTAGTGCGTGAATATTAATTCTAGATGGTGAACTAGCAAAATTAGCACCTGCTCGAATTAATGCTTCAAAGTGTGATTGGCATGCCCCAGCAAAAATAACGAGTTGATCCAATGATGGATATTTTTTTCTCACTTCTCGAACAGCCTGTACAAAATGCCTTGAATGCCTATATGCTGCTAAATCTCCCTTTACCCCTTTTGATTTTGTATATGCATCGTGCCCTGTAATAACTAGAATGTCCGGACGAAAATGATCTATTAAATCTACTACCTTTTCATGCATCTCTGTTTCTTTACAATGAATACCTTGTACAGGAACACCAATTTTATTATATAAGTCTAAGCACTTGCGCAAATATAACGGGTCTCCATCTATATGCAATACACGTCCTGGCATTTGAAAATAATTTACCTCACTTGTATATCCACCCGTTGAAGTGTGTTCATGCCTTTGTTTCATTAATACATAATCTTGTTGAAACAAACGATACGTACGCTCCATCGTTTCTTTCTCACGCTTCGCTCTTTTTTTATGTTCTCGTTGGTCTATACTAATTAAATCTTCAAGTGGCGCATCTGCCACCAGTCTAATTTCCTCCCCAAATAATATAGCTATCTCGCCTTTTATTTCTATAATACGAAAAAGGATATCCCTATTATGAGAATATCGTTCCACTAATTCTCCAACATGTAAAGCCATTCTCCTACCTCCAAACTCGTTAGGCCATCTTACCTGTTTTTAAAGTATGAATGTAGGAGAGGAAAGGTGACAAAAGGGACAGTTCAAGTTGAACTGTCCCTTTTCTATTCTTATGACAATTTATGAAGAACTAATGCATTACTTAATGTTGCAAACTCCTCTATAGATAGCGTTTCGCCTCTTCGTTTTGGATCAATTCCTACTTCTGTTAAAATTCGATCCAACAGCTCTTTATCTTTCGGGAAACCATTTAAATTATTTGATAAATTATTCATTAAAGTTTTACGACGCTGTGCAAAACTTGCTCGTACTACTTCAAAGAAAAATGTCTCATCTGTTACTTCTACAACTGGTTTCGGGCGCTTTAGGAGACGAATAATCGCAGAATCAACATTTGGTTGTGGCACAAACACTGTACGTGGTACAGTCATAACTGTTTCTACCTCTGTATAATACTGAATAGCAATGGATAAAGAACCATACTCTTTCGTTCCAGGTTTAGCAGCTAAACGATCTCCAACTTCTTTTTGCATCATAACAACAAATCCACGAACCGGTAATTTCTCTTCCAACAATTTAAATAAAATTGGCGTTGTAATATAGTACGGTAAGTTCGCTACTACCATTACATCTTGCCCTTCCTCAAATTGCTCACTAAACACCTCATGTACATCTGCCTTTAGTACGTCTTTATTTATAACTGTAACGTTGCTATATGGCGCTAACGTCTCATCTAAAATCGGTAATAATCTCTGATCAATTTCAAAAGCCACTACTTTTTTAGCACGCTTCGCTAATTGTTCTGTTAACGCACCGATACCTGGTCCAATTTCAATTGCACCACTTTCTGAACCAATTTCAGCGTGATCGACAATACGATTTAATACATTCGTATCAATTAAAAAATTTTGTCCTAAACTTTTTTTGAATGAAAATCCATACTTTTCAACAATGTCTTTCGTACGATTTGGCGTTGCGATATCCTTCATTTTCTTTCCTCCTGTATGACTTGCTTATAAGCTTCTGCAAACGATTCTTTTGAAACTTGAAACATTTGTAAACGTTTATGTAACTGTTTTGCGTTTGTATAACCAATCTTTAATAGCTTACCCATTCTTTCTCTGCGACTCTTTGCCATTTCTCCGCCCACTAAGCCTGCATCGACTAAATCGCTCCAACTAATTTCACTTGTGTAAGCTTCCATTTCTTCATGTATATTCTCTAAAGCACGGCGAATTGATTCATTAGAAGCATGTTCAATCCCGACACCCTTTTTCCTTTTGGCAAGTGCTTCTTCCTTCGGTAAAAAAGCATGTTTACATCCAGGCACCTTATCAGAAATAATTTTTCGAATACGCTCTCCAGGATAATCCGGATCTGTGAAAATAATAACGCCCCGTTTTTGTAGCGCTAATTTAACTTGCTCAATAACATGATCACCGATTGCTGAACCGTTTGTTTCAATTGTATCCGCATCAACAGCACGCTTAATCGCAACTGTATCATCTTTACCTTCTACAACGATAATCTCTTTAATTTTCATGCTTGCCTCCACACTCGTTTCGTCTCTACTTAGTAAAACAAAAAAATGACGACTTTTCCATTATTATTTTCCCCATTCTTACATTTTAAAAAATAGAATGTCCAAAACTTTGTTCTCTCTTCTTATTGTAACACTTCCTCATTCGCCCTTATTTTTTCACAAAAATAAAAAAGAATGGGTTCTCCCACTCCTTTTTATTCAACACCAAATAAAGTTTTTGCATTTTTTGTTGTTATTTCTGCTACTTCCTCATAAGAAATTCCTTTTAAATTCGCAATTTCTTCTGCTACGAGTTTTACATAACTCGGTTCATTTCGTTTTCCTCGAAATGGATGTGGTGTTAAATATGGACAATCTGTCTCTATTAACAATTTCTCTAATGGAATCTCCACAGCAACTTCTTTCGGCTTCTTAGCATTTTTAAATGTAACTGGTCCGCCTAACGAAATTAAAAAGTTCATATCAACACATCGCTCTGCTACTTCTACGCTGCCGCTAAAGCAATGCATAATGCCTCCCACTTCAGCTGCATTCTCTTCTTCTAGAATATCAACAATATCTTGAGTTGCATCCCGGTTATGTATAATAATCGGCAATTTCACCTTTTTGGCTAATGCAATTTGTTTACGGAATACTTCCTTCTGTATTTCTTTTGGAGACTTATCCCAATGATAATCTAATCCCATCTCTCCAAGTGCAACGACTTTAGGATGAGAAGCAAGTTCTTCTAACCAAGCTAGATGTTCTTCTGTCATGTCAATTGCATCAACTGGATGCCATCCAACTGCAGCGTAAATAAAATCATAAGTTTCAGCTAATTCAATCGCCTTTTTTATCGTTACTTCATCAAAACCAACAACAACTGTATAGGTAACTCCCGCTTCTTTCATTCGTGCAATAACCTCTTGCAAATCTTCTTCAAATTGCTCTGCATTCAAATGTGAATGTGTATCAAACAACATAATACATAACTCCTTTTATATTGAAATCAATTTTATTCTAAAAAATAAGCTCTTTAATAACTTAACGATAACAATACTATAATTTTAATGCAAAAATAGAGAGTGTAAAAAGAAAAAAGACGCTTCACACATGTTACACGTGAAACATCTCTTTTCTTGTCTTAATTACTTGATTTTTGTACCGTTTGGTAGATTTTGGTCAATTGATGCTAATGATAATACGCCATTCTCTTCACCCGCTAAAATCATACCTTGTGATAATTCACCGCGTAATTTTACAGGTTTTAAGTTTGTTACACAAATAACCTTTTTACCTTTTAGGTCTTCCGGCGAATAGAATTTTGCAATTCCTGAAACAACTTGACGCTTTTCTGTACCTAAATCCAACTGAATTTTTAACAACTTATCTGCTTTTTTCACAGGTTCAGCTGATAGTACTTCAGCTACGCGTAATTCTACTTTAAAGAAATCATCAATTGTAATTTCTTCTGCTTTCGGTTCTTCTTCTTTTTTCTCTTCTACTTTAGAAGCAGAGCTTTTCATTTGTTCTTTAATGTAACCTACTTCTACTTCCATTTCTAAACGCGGGAAAATCGGGTTTCCTTTTTCTACTTTTGTTCCAACTGGAATACAGCCAATTGTAGATAGGCTTTCCCAAGATTTATGTGCCTCTTCAGTAAGTCCAAGCTGAGCAAACATCTTACTTGGTGCTACTGTTAGGAACGGCATAAGCATAATACCTGTTTGACGAAGCACCTCTGCTAAGTGAGCCATTACAGAAGCTAATTTTTCACGATCATTCTCATCTTTCGCTAATACCCATGGTTGTGTTTCATCAATATATTTATTTGCACGGCTAACCAATTGCCAAATTGAGCTTAGCGCTACAGAGAATTCCATATTCTCCATTGCCTCTTCTACTTTTTTCAATGTATCTTTTGCAAACGTTACTAACGTTTCATCGAATTCCGTTACATTTTCTTTAAATGCAGGGATTTCTCCGTTAAAGTACTTATCAATCATAGCTACTGTACGATTTAATAAGTTACCTAAGTCATTTGCTAAATCGAAATTAATGCGCTCCACAAATCCTTCTGGTGTGAATACGCCATCAGATCCGAATGGAACTTCACGAAGTAAGTAATAACGTAATGCATCTAATCCGTAACGATCGATTAAAGTAACTGGATCTACTACGTTTCCTTTTGACTTACTCATCTTTCCATCCTTCATTAAAATCCAACCATGAGCAAAGATTTTTTTCGGAAGAGGTAAATCTAATGCCATTAAAATGATTGGCCAATAAATTGTATGGAAACGAACGATTTCTTTTCCAACTAAATGTACATCAGCTGGCCAGAACTTCTTATACATCTCTTCATTTTCTGTTCCATAACCTAATGCTGTAATGTAGTTAGATAATGCGTCAACCCATACGTAAATAACGTGTTTCGGGTTACCTGGAACACGAACTCCCCAGTCAAATGAAGTACGGGAAACAGCTAAATCTTCTAGGCCTGGTTTAATGAAGTTATTAATCATCTCATTCTTACGAGACTCTGGCTGAATGAAATGTGGATTATCTTCATAGAATTTTAATAGTCTGTCGACATATTTACCCATTCTAAAGAAATACGATTCTTCACGAACAAGTTCTACATCATGACCACTATCTGGGCTTTTTCCTCCAACTACTTTTTCACCTTCCATAATTGGATCTACTAATTGATGCTCTGTATAGAATGTCTCATCTTGTACAGAATACCAACCTTCATATTCATCAAGATAAATATCACCTTGATCTACTAGTTGCTTGAAGATTTTTTCAACAACATCTTTATGACGATCTTCAGTTGTACGAATAAAATCATCATAAGAGATATCCATTTTCTCCCAAAGTTCTTTAATTCCTGCAACAATGTTATCCACATATGCTTGTGGTGTAACATTTAATTCTTCTGCTTTCTTTTGGATCTTCTGTCCATGCTCATCAGTTCCTGTTAAATAATGAACATTGTATCCTTGCATACGCTTATATCGTGCCATCGCATCTCCTGCTACTGTTGTATAAGCATGTCCAATGTGTAATTTTCCACTTGGATAATAAATTGGGGTAGTAATATAAAAGGACTTATTTTCCTCTGTCATTGTTTTGGACCTCCCGGATAACCTCATATGTATTTATAAATAGTATATCAAAAACTTATATATAAAGTGAAACTTTAATCTGTGGGGGTTTTGTTCACTCCCGCGGATTATTAGCCCGCACCAATCAGGCTTTTACGAGCAATCCGAATCCAACTTAACTTCTTTGCTCCAGCCAAATTTTAAATTTAGAATCTTACTGCTTGGCAAATAGCGGGATAAAAACGAGTTAATACTTAATATCTTTATCATCTATTGCTCATATTTCAAGAAAATATACAGTCCTTACTTACAATCTATAAATTTTTCTGAAAATAAAGTGAAATAATAGTAGAAATTACTCTCATTCTATTATATATAAGAAGTAAGAAATCTATAAATCTTTTTAAAAAATATAGAATTAAAGAATTGACGGAAATGTAAATGATTGGTATCATATGTCCATAGGGTATTTTGTCGAAAAATGACGAATCTAGAAAATAGACTCGAAACTTATAAACTATTTCTTTAGGAGGAAAAGAATTATGAAATCTACTGGTATCGTTCGTAAAGTTGATGAATTAGGTCGTGTAGTAATTCCAATCGAATTACGCCGTACTTTAGGTATTGCAGAAAAGGATGCTCTTGAAATCTACGTTGATGACGAGAAAATCATCTTAAAAAAATATAAGCCAAACATGACTTGCCAAGTAACTGGTGAAGTATCTGATGGTAACCTATCTTTAGCTGAAGGTAAAATTATCTTAAGCAAAGAAGGCGCTGAGCGAATCTTAAACGAGCTTCAAGATTATATCGAAACAGCAAAATAAGCTTCTCAATTATGAGAAGCTTATTTTTTATCGACATGATAGATTTGATATACATCGCGTTTCGACAAATCTCGATCTTTAGCGACTGTTTTTATTGCCTCTTTTGAATTCATACCTTTTTCGTTTATATAGTGTTCAATATGATCATATACCGAAATAGATTCCCACCATTTTTCTTCTGGGGTAGGTTCTTCCGTTGAACCAGCTACTAAAATACAAAACTCGCCACGAACTTCATTTTGTTTCGTCCACTCAATTGCTTCCTCAACTGTTCCACGAATAAATTCCTCAAATTTTTTCGTTAACTCTCGACATAATACAATTTCTCTATTTCCCAACACTTCTTGCATCGAGATTAAAGTATCATCTAAACGATGGGGCGCTTCATAAAACATCATTGTAGTTTGTACATAACGAAGCTTCTCTAACTCCATTTTTCTTTCTTTTTTATTTCTTTGTAAAAATCCATAGAAATAAAATTGTTTTGTTTCAAGACCTGATGCAATTAATGCTGTAAGGGCTGCATTTGCCCCAGGAAGCGGGATTACATGATACTGTTCTGCTACAGCCTCTACAACAATATCGTAACCTGGATCGGAAATACAAGGCATACCAGCATCACTAACAAGTGCTACAGTCTTTCCTTCGTCTAACTTCCCTAATATTTTCCTACCACTTACTTCCTTATTATGCTCATGGTAACTCATAACGGGGGTTTCAATTTCGAAATAATTACAAAGTTTTTTCGTTTGTCTCGTATCTTCAGCAGCAATTAAATCAGCTTCTTTTAAAATTCGGATTGCACGAAATGTCATATCTTCTAAATTTCCAATAGGAGTTGGTACTAAATATAAAACTCCCTTTTCATTTTGTTGAAAGCTTTTTTGTTGCCACATAGCGTTCTCCTTTTTGCATATATTCTTCTTTTTGTTTTCTATTTAACTGCTTAAAATAATACTCTGCTTGCATAGCTGTACGCTTATCTTCATGAAATTCTATGTATTTTAAAACAACAGGAAGTCTAGCACGCGTATACCTAGCACCTTTTCCACTATTATGGGTCTGAATCCGCTTCTCTATATGATTTGTATATCCAGCATAATAACTTCCGTCAGAGCACTCTACTACATAAAAACAATGCTTATTCTTCTCCATATAAAATTGAACGAATCTCCTTTGTATATTCATTATTTGCTTCATATACAAAAAGAGGGGGCAATATTTTCAAATCTGCGTTTCCATCCTTAATTCCTTCAATTAACAATGTATTCGCTTCTTTCCCTGCCTTAGGATAAACAAATCGCACACGCTTTGGTTCAATTTTGTATTTACGCATTAATGTAACAATATCTAGCAAACGACCTGGACGATGTACAAATGCTACTTTCCCACCTTGCTTTACTAACTGACTACTCGCAGATACAACATCCTCTAATGTACACATAATTTCATGACGAGCTATCGCTAAATGTTCATTCATATTTTTCTCAGAAGTTGCAGGTGTTTGAAAATAAGGGGGATTACATGTAACTACATCATATTGATGACGTCCAAGTTTCTCTGGCATATCTTTCAAATCCCCATGTATTAAGTGAATTCTTTCTTCTAACTTATTGTATTGAACGCTTCTGATTCCCATATCATATAAACGTTCTTGAATTTCTACACCTGTAATGTTTCCCTTTGTTCTTGTACTTAATAAAAGGGGGACAACTGCGTTACCTGTACACAGATCAAGTACATTACCTTTTTGAATCGGCACCCAAGCAAAGTCTGCAAGTAAAACAGCATCTAACGAGAAATTGAATACTGATGGGCTTTGTACAATCTTCATATCTTGCGCTAATAAGTAATCTAAACGTTCATCTTCATATAAATTCATATGTTACTCCTTTTCTTACACTTAACCTACCCTATTTCATCTTCTACTAATAAAAAAACATATTTCATTCTACTCTCATGTATAAAAAATTACCTTTCCAATTATCATTGGAAAGGTAATTTCACTTTTTATTTAAAAATGACAGGCAGAATAAACAATCTCCCTCTTTACGTACACTTCCATAATGCAGATTACAAATATGAAAACCTTCTTGATATAGCCTTGCTAAATTATCATAGCCTTCGCCAATATCAGTTGTCTTCGGCTTCACTTCTTTACGTTTTTGAGTTTTTTGTTTTTCCTTAATCTGCACTTCTTCAAAGCGGTGTCGCAAATTTTCATTTTCCATTTTTATATGTTGGTTCTCTTCCAACAACTCTGCAAGATGTTGTTTTAATTCTCCCAACTGTTTGTATAAATGTCCAATTTGCTCTTCCATACTAGAAACCGATGCAAAAATATCTTTTTTCTCCACAAGCACCCACCTCATTAATCTGTGGTTTGACTCGAAACGACCCCTTTATTCACTAACTCATCTAACGTATATTCTACTATCCGTTCCTTGTCTACTAGTTCCACTTGAATTAATCTTTCTAAAATATTTAATCCGATAACACGGCCAGTACCATGCGGGGTTTGTATACGTTGATCTAAATCAGGAAGTTGTTCCTTTGCTGCCTCATATTCATCATTCTCATATTTTAAACAACACATTAAGCGACCACATAAACCAGAGATTTTTGCAGGATTTAATGATAAATTTTGATCCTTTGCCATCTTAATGGATACAGGTTCAAAATCTCCTAAAAAAGTAGAACAACAAAGCATACGACCACACGGACCAATACCACCAAGCATCTTCGCTTCATCACGAACACCAATTTGTCTTAGTTCAATTCTTGTCCTAAAAATTGCCGCTAAGTCCTTCACTAGTTCGCGGAAATCAATCCGACCATCCGCAGTAAAGTAGAAAATAATCTTATTGCGATCGAACGTATACTCTACATCTACAAGTTTCATATCAAGATTATGCTCTACTACCTTTTGCTGACAAACTTGATATGCTTCTTTTGCAGCATGTTTGTTCTCTTCAACAATGGTACGATCATTTTCATTTGCAATACGAATAACCTTTTTTAGCGGTAATACAACGTCGTTTTCATCAACTTGCTTTTTGGTAATAACTACTTTTCCGTACTCAATACCTCTTACTGTTTCTACAATTACAAACTCATTTTCAGAGATATCGAACTGATTCGGATCGAAGTAATACACCTTTCCGGCCTTCTTAAAGCGAACACCTACTACATCATACAAAACGGTCATCCCTCCTGCAACCGCAACACTAACTGTTCGAACACAAGCTGCGCATTTACATTAGCGTTGATTCTATTTTTTGCCTCTAATATATTAAAGAGAGCTGATACAATGCGCTTCTGAGCATAGGAGAAAGATTCAAACATCTCTTTCTGCTCATGAAAAACAAGACGATCTTCTTCTCCAAGTTGAACATATAATAAATCCTTATAAATAAGGAGCAACATATCTAAACCTTGCTGTAATTGTTCTTTCTCTCTAAAGTGTTTCCCCCATTTTTCTTGTACAAAAAAAATAGAGGCTTTATCCTTTTCGAGCGCTTCACATAATTTTATCACTAAAGCTCGTGCTTGTGCAAACCATTCATCACTACATAAAGCTAAAGCTTCATCAAAACTATTCGTGAGTTGCGCAGCAAGTGTCGATAAAGATGCCGTAATACCTTCATCCTGTAATTTTCTAATTAAAGATTCCGTAGGTAACGGTCTAAATGTAACAACTTGACAGCGAGATAAAATCGTATTTAAAATTTGATGACTTTGTTCAGTAAGTAAAATAGCTGTTGTATCACTACTTGGTTCTTCTAAAAATTTTAAAAGTGTATTCGCTGCATTTGCTGTCATACGATCTGCGTGCTCAATAATATATACTTTTTTATTTGCTTCTAATCCTGTTTTTGAAAACTCTTCTTGTAAATCATGAATTTGCTGTTTCTTAATAGATAATCCGTCTGGTTTTACAATATGTAAGTTAGGGTGGTTACCTGAATCAATTCGCTTACAATTTGTACATACGTGACAAGGCTCTACCCCATTCCGACCAGAACAGAGGAAACTCTTTGCCATTTGAATTGCCGTTGCAAACTTTCCAGTCCCTTTCCCTCCCTCTAACAAGTAAGCGTGGGATATACGCTCTTTTGCAATGCTATTCATCAACATTTTTACACCGATGGGTTGTATAGCAGAAAGCTGCTCCCACGTCTTCGTCATAACGCATACCTCACTTATTTCATTCTTTCCTTCTATTATAACAATTTATCTTCTATAATCTGAACAACTTCTTCTATAAGTTTTTCCATTGGTTGATCAGCATTTACCAATACAATACGATCTGAGAAACGTTCTACAACTTGTAAATATCCTTCACGGACACGTTTATGGAAAGAGATATCTTCCATATCTAATCGATTTACTTCACGTCCTGCATCTTTTTCAATGCGAGCTAAACCAATCTCTGGTTCAATGTCTAGGTAAATCGTTAAACTAGGCATACAGTCCTCTGTTGCGAAACGATTTATTTCAAATACTTTATCCATACCTAACCCTCTTGCATATCCTTGATACGCTAAAGAGCTATCTATAAAACGATCACATAATACAAGGTAGTCCTCGTTAAGTGCCGGCATAACCTTTTCCACCAAATGTTGTCTACGTGCAGCAGCATACAGAAGCGCCTCTGTACGTGCTTCCATCATTGTATATTCTTGTTTATGTAAAATTGTTCTAATATCCTCTGAAATTGCAATGCCACCTGGTTCTCTCGTCGCCATTACCTTTTGTTCTTTTTGTTCAAAGTACGGCAATAAACTTTTAATTAACGTTGTTTTACCCGAACCTTCTGGACCTTCAATTGTTACAAATAATCCCTTCATCCTAAAACCTACTTTCTATATCATACACTTTCATATATTTCGTGCTACCTTGAAAACGAGCGCCTGATTGCTCTAAATACATAATTTGCTCTTTATGTTCTGAAGTAATTCTTTCTCCATACATAATCAATGGAATTCCAGGTGGGTACGGAATTACCATTTCTGCCGCTATCATCCCAACTGCTTCTTCTACAGATACTACTTTTGTTTCATATCCTTCCAGTTGTTTATATGTATACGGTAAAGGAGAAAATTCTCCTTTATAAGTATAACGAATAGATTCCTTCTTGTCTTTCACCTCATAATATTGCAATGCCCCTCGGATCATCTCTATAGCCTTCATATACTCCTTATTTACTTGCAAGGGCAAAATAAATAGGACATTATACGGATCCGCCATTTCTGTATATATACCGACCTTTTCAAATACAGACTGTAATTCGTACCCTGATAACTGACAACGTGTCTGTACAGTAACCTTTAAATGGTCTTGTAATGGATACTGTAAAATAGCTATTTGTGGAATAGAACACAATTCGTCTTTAAATCCCCGTAAAAACTCGACTATTTCATCATGTCCCTTTTCTTTTATACGTGCTATTGTAAAGCGTGCAATATCAAGAGAAGTCATAATTGGATACGATGGACTACTAGATTGTAGCATACTTAAATAGGTAGAAACTTTTTCTTCTTTCACTAAGCGACTATTTATATGTAAATAGGACCCCATTGTCATCGCGGGTAATGTTTTATGTGCAGAATGAACTACAATATCTGCACCATATGCTAATGCTGACTTTGGAAATGCCCCTCCTAAACAAAAATGGGCTCCATGTGCTTCATCTACTAAAACGGGGATTTTATGTGCATGTGCATAAGCGATGCTTGCCTCCAGATCTATTCCCATACCATAATAATTAGGATGCGTTAAAATGAGTGCTTTAGCATTTGGATATTTTTCAATTGCTTCCTTAATAATTTCATCATGAATTCCCACTGGTACATTATAAGCTTCATCAATCCATGGATCTAAAAAAATTGGATTTGCGCCCGCTAATTTTAAACCATTAATAATTGATTTATGACAATTTCTTTGTACAAGAACAATATCATGTTCCCCGCAACAAGACAAAATCATTGCTAGGTTCCCTACTGTTGAACCATTAATTAAAAAATAACTTTTTTTCACTCCATATACATCAGCTAATAACTGTTGTGCCTCATCTATACATTCAAACGGACTATGTAAATCATCTAACCCTGACAACTCAGTTACATCGATAGATAGTATATCTTTAAACTCCCCTATAGCTTCCTGAGGGAAGTTTAAACCGTTTTTATGACCTGGAACATGAAAGGATAACGGCTTTCTTTCTTTAAACTCTGTTAATGCCTCATATAAAGGTATGCGATTTTGATTCATCTATATCTCTTCCTTATTATTTCATTCTTTATCTATTATACAGAACAAAAAAAATAATAGGCATATGCCTATTTAAAAATATGATACTTCTAATTTCCGAAGCTGTTTTAAATAATATATATACTTCGGATCATTTGTCTCCGTATTCACCATATCTTTTTCACATTCATAACATATTAAATTATTATAAACATATATCCCTTCTTTTCTTTCTGTCTCACAAACAATACAAACTTCATTTTGTGCTTTCATAACCTTCCCTCCCTATTTAAATGGACATATTTTATACTTCTATTCCTTAACAATTTACAGAAAAATATACATCCATCTCTTATATAATATGATTAACCCTTGGGCAACGTGTTTGTATTACCATTACTTCTTTTTCTCGTACTGTTTGAAAACACACAAAAAAAACACAAGTCAAAAGACTTGTGTTTTTAATTGCTTGGCGACGTCCTACTCTCACAGGGACAAGGTCCCAACTACCATCGGCGCTAGAGAGCTTAACTTCCGTGTTC
>NZ_JAEHBQ010000032.1:0-49935 GCF_016483555.1 Bacillus cereus group sp. N14 | reverse complement strand
GAGCTCCGGTAGAATATCGAATCTCGATGGCTGCTTAGTCTTTTTAATACTGTCTACTTGACAGGGATAAGACCATTTGTGAGCGTCTTTTTCCAACTTGAGATAGATGCATCATTATTGTTCTGCTAGGTTACATAGTTCTCGTATAAAGTCTTCTCACACAAATGATCTGTGTATCAATTTGTTTTTGATATACAGATCATTTGTATGAGAATTCTTATAAATGATTGCTGAATGATAACCTTACATGAATGCTTTTAAAAGCTCTTGAACTAATGGAATTACTCCACCTACAAATTTTAAAACTGCCATTGTGATTTCCATATGATTGCCTCCTTTTTTAATGGTAAGATGTAATGAATCTTTATACCATCATTATAGTAAGCGCTTACGTAAATATCGATGCATTTCGATATACAATATTTCATATTTATATTTGGTAATGAGGATGAAGAGGAATCAGTAACTTATCCTGCTATTTGTGGGGGGCGGGCTGCATGTAAAAGCCTTCACTTTATCAAAATGTAAGCTGCATCTTGTATAATATAATGGTGGAGGTCGAATATGAAAAAAATAAATTCAAATATTGATTTGGATAAAAATGTATTGGAAGCGGTATTTATTCCGAGAAGGTTTATTGTTTTATGGATTACACTCGTATATATAGCTTCATTGCTTTTAGAATTTCGTAATAATATTCTCTCGATGGATAATTTCTTCTTTACAATGGTCATTGTTATTCATACTGTTTTTCATTGGTATGCGAGTTCATTAAAGAATAGGCAATTGTTGTACTTCTTTTTTGTACAACTCTTCATTGTGTTTCTCGCTGCATTTATTGTACCAAATGGTTCAATAGCTATTTTTGTTGGATTAACTCCTATTTTAATTGCCCAAAGTCTATATGTTTATCACAATATATTTAAAGTAATAGCAGTTTTTACTCTTATGTATGCAATATTTTGTACTGCAATTAGTATAAATTATGGTGTGAATAAATTAGCTATTCTTATCTCTATGTTTCTTTTAGTGTTAGCAATTATTATTCCTTTTTCTTATATTAATAAGCAGCAATTTGATGCACGTAATCGTATACAGAGCTATATTCAAGAGTTAGAGTCTGCATATATGAGAGTAGAAGAATTGACATTAGCTAATGAAAGGCAGCGTATGGCAAGAGATTTACATGATACGTTAGCGCAAGGTTTAGCCAGCTTAATTATGCAATTGGAAGCAATAGATGCCCATATGCAGAAAGGGAATATAGGACGATCTCAAGAGATTATGAAACAAACTATGATAAGGGCGAGACAAACTTTACATGATGCAAGGTTGGTTATTGATGATTTGCGTCATACTACTAATTCATTTAATGAAGCAGTAGAGGAAGAGATTCAACGTTTTTCTGAGGCTACATCTATACAAGTGAGATTTACTATTCAAAGTCCCCCGCATATTTCAAACTTAGTAAAAGAGCACTGTTTATATGTAATTAGTGAATGTTTAACGAATATCGCAAAACATTCACAGGCCACAGATGTACATTTAAAAGTTGAATATATCAGTGATCTTGAACAACTTACTATTGAAGTTGAAGATAATGGAATTGGTTTTGACACTAGATATATCGGTAAGAATCCTGGACATTATGGTTTAATTGGTCTAAATGAGCGTGTTCGATTGATTAAGGGAGAAATACATATATTGAGTGAAAAGATGAAAGGTACGAAAGTGTATATTCAAGTGCCTATCAATAATGAAGGAGATAGCCATGAAGCATAATGTATTAATTGTAGATGATCATTTCGTTGTAAGAGAAGGTCTGAAATTAATAATAGAAACGAGTGATTCATTTCAAATTATAGGTGAGGCTGCAAATGGAGAAGAAGCTCTTTCTTTCATAGAGAAAAAGGAACCTGATGTCATTTTAATGGATTTGAATATGCCTAAAATGAGTGGTTTAGAAACAATTGAGGCTTTGAATAAAAAACAAAACCATACGCCGATTATCATATTAACTACTTATAATGAAGATGAATTAATGTTAAAGGGAATTGAGTTAGGAGCAAAAGGATATTTGCTAAAAGATACGGATCGTGAGAATTTGTTTCGAACGTTAGAAGCGGCTATTCGAGGTGAGATTTTACTACAACCAAATATTATGGAAAAGATAGTGAACTATAAAAGGAAAGAAATACATGCTGATAAGGTTGAAGGGAACAGCTTAACAGAAAAAGAATTGTTTGTGTTGAAAGCTATTGCACGCGGATATAAGAATAAAGAAATTGCATTTGATATGGGGATAGCTGAGCGAACGGTAAAAGCGTATTTAACAAATATATACAATAAATTAGGTGTTAATTCCCGGTCAGAAGCAGTAGCTGTATCTATTGAAAGGAAGTTAATTCATTTTTAAAACATTATATATGCCCAATCGTACATTATAGGCTTGCCCTTTTGTACGATTTTTTTATTTTTTTCTCGTGTTATGCTTCAGAAAGTATGAGAGATTTAAGAACATTGTAATTGTATTACAATTACAGGCGTTTCTAATGTAGGAAAGGAAGAAGAATAAGTAAATGGAAACTTTGCTTTTAATTCCTGTATTAATTTTCTTTATTTGGCTGCAAAGCAAACAAAGAAAATTAAACTGGATAGATATTTTAACTTTTCTCATGATGATAGGGATTATTACTTATATGGCGCCGCAACCAATGACTAGGGATTTACAAGCAGAGTTACTGGCAGTTACGCTTTTTTCTTTCGCTATTGGTGTTTGGCAAGGTGGGGGAATTACAGTCTGTTATGAGGATGAAACTTTATATATTACAAATGGAAAACAGTTTTCCATTTCATGGGTTCTCTTAATCATTGGCAACATAATTATTATTAACATATTTGAAGATGGATTTACATTTAATGGACCGTGGTTTCTTTTGTGTAGTGTTGTCATTACATCTGGGGTGAAAACCAGTATTCTATGTGTTCTGTACAAATTAACAGTGCGAAATTGAATGGGAAATCAAAGCTGTTTTCTTTTATCCCAACATAAAACGTATTGCTGCCAGTTCATTAAAAGACTGTAGTTGATAAAAAATGAGAAGGAATTATTGGAAGAATGGGGGAGTTAACATAGATGTTTCTACCTATTACTATATTTGATAGGTTTAGTTGGTTGGGGAATGTTGCTTTCTCTTCAGAAAAGACTAGCAGGAATCGAGCGCTTTCGAGGGCGGAAGAAAGCAATGTTAATTTGTTTAAAAATAAATGTATAGATTCAGATAATAATATTCATCAAAAAATAACTATAGGTTCTGTGGAATATAGTGATGATTTTATATTGGGCTGTGCAGAACCTCATTCAACAATTGTCATAACAAGTGGTGATATGTATGTTGGAAGCGGACGGGTTAATAAGCATGGAGAATTTAAAATATATACGAAAGATTATCTGGAAGGGGATTTGATAATAGAGATTCAGTTGATAATGGGTGGTTTCTATCAAGGAAGTATAACGGTAAAGTTAAAAAGTTAAGGTATGATGATTTTCTTTTTATTTACTAAATAAAAAGGAAGCAACCGCAGCTGCTTCCTACATCTATTAAGCCGAAGCCTTCTTCATTCTCTCAAGTAAACTAGATAACACATGCGTACGATATGATTCTAGTTTTTTACCTTCATAAGTACGAATACCTAATTTTTTAAGTTCTTTTACATACCAACCTTTGCTTCCGAAATACATGTGATCGCTCCCCTTCAACTTTGTTTTTACCCCGCATTAACGGGCAGTAAGACTCCCACCTTGAAATTGGGCTATGAAGCAAAGCAGTTAGGTGGGAGATCAACTGCCCGTAAATGCCCGATTGGTTCAACTAATAATCATTTGGGATGAAAAGATTCCCCAATGATTAAAGTTTCACTTTATCTGTTCTGATTGCATATGGAGGTACAGGTAATATAATGAAGGAAATGAATTTCGCGCGAAAATGGTTAACTTTGTTGCAAAAGACATATATACTAAGGATAGTATATAACGAGGTGGGCAAGACGTGATTATAGAGAAGCACGAAATTCAAATTGACCAAATTACGAGCGGTAAAGTGAATATCTTTACTTTCTATAGGAATAGAAAGCAAGTTGATGATCATTTTTTACGATTGCAAGAACCATCGCTTACAGCAAACTACTTCTTCCATTTTCATTTTGATGCAGAGAGCTTGCATCTACTGCAGGAAGAGTTTCCGAGCGTATATCCGTACAACGGTAGTGAAACGATTCACGACTGGACGGAAAAGATGAAAGCAGAATTGCAACATCAGATCCAAACAGGAAAATGGAATAAGCGCGTACGTATCGGTAATCGCATTCTAGATGTGGTGTTTACGTGGTGTGACGAAGATATAGTAGAGTAAAAAGAAGCGGATGACGCTTCTTTTTTTAGCGCTGGAATAAAACGAGCTTACCTGCAGAAGATGTACAGCGATGTGTTTTTTCGTGCAATCCTTTTTCTTGTAAAATAGATTCACCTTTTGCTTTCGCTTCTTTTTCAGTTGCCGCCTCGAATGATTCGTCTAATGCTTTAGAACCATCTTTTTCAAAGACTGTTAGAACGTATACTCCCATGAAAATTCCCTCCAATGATAAAAATCAGAATCTTATAACTATTTTGGCATAAATCACTAGAATATGCAAAGAAATATATGACATTGCGTGTTACAATAAAGTGACACTTTAACTAGTGGGGAGTCTTTTCATCCCCACTAGTTATTAGTGGAACCAATCGGGTATTTACGGGCAGTTTGCTTTCAGACTGACTTCTTAGGCTTACTGCCCGTTAATACGGGGTAAAGTGAAACTTTAATCAGTGGGGAGTTTTTTATTTCCTGCTTATTACTAGTTTTCACCAATTGAGCATGTATTGTTTGTGCTCATGAGGATAAAATGAAACTTTTGAAATATAGAAAGGATCGTTATTTGTGAAACAAGTGAAGTTTATACATGCGGCTGATTTGCATTTGGATAGTCCGTTTAAAGGGATGGAAATGAATGTACCGCAGTCTGTTTGGGAAAGAATGAAACAAAGTACGTTTGAATCGTTCGAACGTATTGTTGATAAAGCGATTCAAGAGCGCGTTGATTTCGTATTACTAGCCGGGGATTTGTATGATGCGGAGACGAGAAGTTTGAGGGCGCAAGTGTTTGTGCGCGAGCAAATGAAGAGACTGTCGCAGTACGATATCCCTGTTTTTATTATTCACGGTAACCATGATCATTTAGGGGGAAGCTGGGCTGCAATTGAGTTTCCGGAAAATGTTCATGTGTTTACGGAGCCTTATGTAGAAGAGAAGTCGTTTTATAAAAATGGTGAGTTGTTAGCTTCTATTTACGGGTTTAGTTATTTGCAACAAGCGGTAACGGATAATATGACAGCGCAGTATACGAAAATGAGTGATGCGCCTTTTCATATTGGGATGCTTCACGGAAGTGTGGAAGGTGATGCAGAGCATAATCGTTATGCACCGTTTCAAATTCGTGAGCTGAAAGAAAAGCAGTTTGATTATTGGGCTCTTGGCCATATACATAAACGTGAAATTTTATCAGAAGAACCGTGCATTATTTATCCAGGGAATATACAAGGGCGTCATCGTAAGGAAACAGACGAGAAGGGTGCGTACCTGATTAAACTTACGAAACAAGGAACGCAATGTTCATTTTTCCATACGGCAGATGTTGTGTGGGATGAGATAGAAGTGAATATTGATGGACTGGAAACTGTCGATGAACTTATGACTGTGATATCAAGTGCGATGAATGAGTGCCGAAGAGAAGAGGAAGGGACATTATTAACTGTCATATTTACAGGACAAGGCCCACTTTCGCCATATTTACGTGATGAAAAGCGTGTAGAAGAGATTTTTCATATTTTAGCAGCTGGCGAAGAGCGAAAAGACTTCGTATATGCGATGAAGTGGAAAAATGAGACGGTTTCTTTTGCGGAAATCGAGCGTTTAAAAGAGGAAAATCATTTCGTCGGTAGTGTGCTGAAGGAGTTAGAAGCTTTCACCAATATGGACGGCGTGTTGCGCACGATTTGGACATCTCCTGTAGCGCGTAATAGTATTGAATCTTTTACAGAAGAAGAGAAGAAAGAGATTCAAAAGGAAGCAGAAAACATTATTTTAGAGCAATTATTCCAGCAAGAGAGGGATAAGAAATGAGAATTGAAAAACTCCATATTTATGGGTACGGAAAATTAGAAAATGTGGAAATGGATCTGTCAATGCTTACGGTGTTATACGGTGAAAATGAAGCGGGTAAATCGACAATCCGCTCGTTTATGAAAAGTATTTTATTCGGTTTTCCAACGAGAGGACAGCGCCGTTATGAGCCGAAAGAAGGCGGCAAGTATGGCGGTGCGATGACTGTGCAAACAGAGAAGTACGGCCGTTTGAAGATTGAACGATTGCCAAAGACAGCAGCTGGCGAGGTGACCGTTTATTTTGAAGACGGGAAAACGGGCAACGAGGAAATTTTACACGATATATTAAGCGGGATGAATGAAAGTTTATTTGAATCTGTCTTTTCATTTGATATGCACGGTCTTCAAAATATTCATCAGCTAGGCGAAGCGGATATCGGAAATTATTTATTTTCGGCAAGTGCAGTCGGAAGCGATGCGTTATTACAGCTAGATAAAAAGCTAGAGAAAGAAATGGATCAGCGTTTTAAGCCGAGTGGGCGTAAACCTGAAATTAACGTGTCACTACAAGAGATGAAGAAGCTTGAAGAGAAGATGAAAGAGTGGCAAGGGAAAATTGGCACGTATGAAAAGCAGGTCGAGCAGTTAAAAGGAAGTGAGGAGAAACTGGCGTTTGTTCGTGCAGAGAAAGAGAGTGCGGAAAAGAGAAAGCAAGATTATGAAATATTAGCTGCGCTTGAGCCTCTCGTTATTGAAAAGCGTGCGCATGAGAAAGTGTTACAAAACGAGAGCGGGCAATTTCCTGTAAACGGGATGGCGCGCTATGAAGCGATTAAGGCGAAGATGGAGCCGCTCCAATTACAAGTTGATTCGCTCCATAAAAAAATAGAGAATGTGCAATCGGAAATGGAATCGATTCAAATAGATGAAGAGTTTTTACAAAAAGAAAGTTATGTAGAAGAACTTCGTATGCAGCATATGTCTTACGAAAATGCACGCCAAGAAATGCGTGATATGACAGGAACAATTACGAATATAAAAGAAGAACTGGCAGAACTAGAGCAACAAATCGGTGCTACTTTTGAAAAAGAAACAGTTCTTTCGTTTGATATGAGTTTGGCAACGAAAGAGTTAATTACGCAAACGGTGCAAAAGGCGCGCGAACTAGAAACGCAAAAAACACAGCTTGATGAGCGTTTTAAAGTAGCGCAGGAGCAATTAGAAGAACAAGAAGAAAACATAAAACAGGTTAAGCAACAAATGTTAGCGGATGAAGAACGAAATACGCTAGTTGAGAAAGAAAAGTCATTCCAAGATGCGGCGTTTATCGGTATGGGCGCAGAGAGAATGAAGCGCAAGTATGAAGAGAAGGCAGGAGCGGCAGTGCAAAAGAAAAAACAGTGGCAAAGAGTTTGTCTTCTGTTACTTCTTATTAACACAGTCGTTTTATTCACAAGCTTATTTATGGACAACCGCCTACTCTTATTTATTAGTGTCATTATTTTTGTAGGGATCGTTCTTGCCCTCGTTTTATATAAAGATCCGTCAAGTGGATTACAAGAAGAGCTTCTTACTCTTCAGCAAAGTGCTGGCGGGAGACAAAGTGAAGAAGCAATGTCAGTTCGTTATCAATTAGAAAAAGATGAAGAGATACGTAAATTATTTGAGCGTGAGTCATATAAGTTACAGCAAATGGAGCGAGCGTATGATAAAGTCGTTTCATCGTATGAGGAATGGGAGAGAGAAACGTTCCGCATTAGCGAACAAGTAAATGTGTATAAAGTGCGCTTTATGTTCCCTGAATTATATACGTATGCACACATATTGCCGGCGTTTGAGCGTATGGAAAAAATGCAGCAATTATATCGCGAATTAGAGAAGCAAGGCGCGCGAAAATCTTCATTATATGAAATGATTTCGCAATTTGAACATAAACTAGAAACTGTTATCGGTAGTGCGGAGTATAGTAAGCTGCACGAGGCACAAATCCGTATGCAAAATGAGAAAGAAAAGCGCCAAACTTGTAAGCAGCTAAAAGAGAAGCTCACGGAATGGCAAGAAGAGTATGAATTTATGCAAGAGCAATTGAAACAACTGTTAGTAGAAAGAAATAGCTTATGGCATATCGCACATTCTACAGATGAAGAGATGTTTTTAGAAGCAGGTAAATTAGCGGAAAAACGTGAAGATGCTGAGAAGCAAGTAGGGCGTTTGTTACCACAAATTGATCTATTAGAACAGCGTTTAACGAGTTTATCATTAGCTGAACATTATGAGGCTGACGGTTATGATGAAAAATTAAAGCAAGAAATGACGGCCGCGCAAAACTGTCTGGCAAAAGAAAAAGAACTGACAGAGCGTATTGCGAAACATCGTATGGAAATTGCAAATTTAGAAGAAGGCAGTACGTACGGCGATTTAATGCACGAATGGGAAATGAAAAAAGCGCAAGTGCGTGAACAAGTGAAGAAATGGGCTGCTTATGCGGCGGCAAAGACAGTGTTAACGAAAACGAAGCAATATTATCATGAGGTACACCTTCCTCGTATTTTACAAAAATCAGAAGAGTATTTCGTCTATTTAACAGGCGGACGATATAGTAAAATCTTTTCACCGTCAGAGGCGGAACCTTTTATTGTGGAACGTAACGACGGTATGCGTTTTTACAGTCATGAACTAAGCCAAGCGACAGCAGAGCAGTTATATTTATCGTTACGGTTTGCATTAGCGAAAACATTTGAGCATGATTATCCGTTTATTATTGATGATAGTTTCGTGCATTTTGATGCGGTAAGGACGAATCGTACGATTGAACTAATAAAGGAAATTGCGCAAGATAGACAAGTGATCTTCTTTACATGCCATGCGCATTTATTAACGTATTTTACAGAAAAACAGATTATAAAATTAACGCATAAGCGTAAAGAAAATGAGTTGTAGTATGCTATACTAAAAGTAATTGATATGGTGGAGGAATTCGAATGAAAAAGAAAATTGCAGAATATGAAGTTGGTGAACAAGTCGATGTTTTCTTGTTAATTAAAACAGCGACAAAAGGTTTAGCAAGCAATGGAAAACCATTTTTAACAGTAATCTTACAAGATCCAAGTGGAGATATTGAAGCGAAGCTATGGGACGTATCGCCAGAAGTTGAGAAACAATATGTAGCAGAAACAATCGTTAAAGTAGCTGGTGATATTTTAAACTACAAAGGACGTATTCAATTACGTGTGAAACAAATCCGTGTTGCGAATGAAAATGAAGTAACGGACATATCGGATTTCGTAGAAAAAGCACCAGTGAAAAAAGAAGATATGGTTGAAAAAATTACGCAATACATATTTGAAATGAGAAACCCGAACATTCAACGTCTAACAAGACATTTGTTAAATAAGCATCAAAACGAATTTTTAGAATATCCAGCGGCGACAAAGAACCATCACGAGTTCGTATCGGGACTAGCTTATCACGTTGTATCGATGCTTGATTTAGCGAAAGCTATTGCGGCTTTATACCCATCGTTAGATAAAGACTTACTATATGCAGGCGTTATTTTACATGACCTTGGTAAAGTAATCGAATTATCTGGCCCAATTTCTACAACATACACGTTAGAAGGAAATTTATTAGGCCACATTTCTATTATGGTGAACGAAATTGGTAAAGCAGCAGACGAGCTAAAAATCGATGCAGAAGAAGTATTAATTCTTCAACACATCGTTCTTTCTCACCACGGAAAAGCAGAATGGGGTAGTCCAAAACCACCGTTAGTAAAAGAAGCAGAGATTCTGCACTACATCGATAACTTAGATGCAAAAATGAACATGATGGACCGCGCATTAGGACGCACAAAACCAGGCGAATACACTGAGCGTGTCTTTGCACTTGATAATCGTTCGTTCTATAAGCCGACGTTCCATAATTAATAGTGTGAATAAAGTGGCCTCATTAAGTGTTAATACGCTTAGTGAGGCTGTTTTTTTATTAAAAATGAAATAGTTAAAAAGATAGTACAGGATTTTCAGCTATTGAATACGCTAGAAAATTCCTGTATAGATCAAGTTTATATAAAGGAATTAGAAATTCCACTACAGATGTTCAGGCTATAGCTAAAAATACAGGAATAAATGAAAGACATATAAGAAGAGCGAAAGAACATGTATTTTTTAAAGAACATGATTTACGAGAATTAGGGATCGGTAGCTTTCATCCGGATTATCCAATAGCACAAGGATGGAAACGTCTTGAAAGTGGAGAATTTTGCCAAATGATATGGACTTAATTCGTCATGAAATATTCGAATCTCGATTTGAAGGGATTTTTAAAACTGATTATAAAACAGCACATGATGCAACTTTAAGATCCGGTCGCCCTTGGAAAATACCTGATATAGATGCAGAATAAAAATGGAGGAGATACACTATGGCAATCCATATAACAATGAATAAAGAATTTGAAGATGAGGAAATAATTGTATACCAATTTTATCCCTCAGAGTATCCAGATAAAGTTGGAAAAATGTATTTTCATAAAAAAGAGCAAATGTTTCATGAAATAAATCCAGTTCCGGTAAAATCAGCTGCAACAAGTGAACATTACTTTCATTGTGCATGTAGTAGATTAATGAAATGCATCAAGAGTGGTGGAGAATTTTTGGAGGAAATGACATACGGAGTATAGCAAAACAAACAAGGATATAAAAAATCGGCTCAAATAAAGAGCCGGTTTCTTTTTTATACTGTTACTAGGTTAATAGACTTATACATAGACTTCTTTTACAGTAACATCTTTACCTTGGCAATTAATAATAGGAGGAAAAAATATGAAATACATGGCATATGTAGAAAAAACCGTTGAGCTAATCGATGAGGAAGTTACAATAAATATTAATGGTGTAGTATTCACAGGTTTCTCCACTGTTTGTCCATATAAAATTGAAGAAGGAAAAAATTATCCTGTTATTCTCGACATTACAGTTTTTGATGATATTGAAATAAATGAAGGAATAGATGGAGTGAAAAATTTAAAGAGAATTGATAATTCTTTTAAGTATCGTATTAGTGGAATATTAAATCGTGGGTTTATTGATGCAGGGATTATTATTACAGACGAAGATGAAATATTCCCGGAACACAGTGAATACTTTAACAAGTATGTTGAAATTGAAGTTGATAGAATCAACATTGAATTTGTAAAAGAAGGCTAGTCATTTTCAACAACTTCAAACTAGAAATCAGGAAATCATTTTTCTCAGACAACTTCAAACATGAAATTCAATATAAATAAAGGGGCCCTTATTTATGGCAATATGTTTATTAATGACTAAAGAATTTGAGGATGAAGAGATAGTTGTTTATCAATACTATCCTTCTGAATCACCCGCTAAAATAGGTAAGATGCACTATAATAAAAAGGAACGAATGTTTTATGACCTAGAGCAAGCACCAGTGGATTCATTAAATATGAGAGAACATTATTTTAATTGTGCGTGTACTAGGATTGTGCGATGTCTTAGAAAGAACGAGGAATTTCCAGATAGCATGGCATATCAAGCATAATTAAACGAACATAAAAAAAGCCGCCCAACAGGACCATAGCCATCAAGTTTAAAAAAATGAGTCCGATGCCCTTTGGCATTGGACTCATTTTTTTTACAATAGGGAGTAGAAGAGTGCCGTTTTGGACATACTCAAATAAGACTCTCTGGATTTCGTATTTTTTATACGGCTTTGTGAAGTCTTTTCGTACATTCTTGAGTGATACTAAGGATATCGAACGGTGTACGACACTTATACCTTCGTGCTTTTCGTCCGTTTTGACAAGATCCTGGAAGAGCCTGGTTAGCACTGATACAGGATGTTGAAAGGTTGTGAAAAGCACGTCGTGTATACTAGAGAAGTAAATTTTGACGATATATGTACACTTATACTCACTAACCTCTTTTTGTTTTTTCTCCCATATAAGCCTTCTCATTCGATATGTAATGCTAGCTACCAAACACAAACCAATTAATTGCCCATATAAATGACATTGAAATCGTTCCAGTTTCACAGGTTTCACTTCATGAATTTTAAAAATAGACTTTCATGTTTTAAATATAATTTCAATTTGCCACCGTAAAGAATACAGTTCATACACTTCATTGTGTGGAAGGTGTTTACTAGATACGTTCGTAATAAGAAGGTTGATACGACTTGCATATTTCGGCATCTTCTTTTTCGCTTTCTTGTGATGTTCCAAACGTTTCGCCCACTCAGTTTGTGTTAGACGATATATGACAAGGCGTGTTTTATGTTTTTGGTGAAGCCCTATATAGATTCCCGGTAATTCTAGTATTTGTCCTTCAGGTAGGTTTTTCGTCAATTTTTCTAAATCGAGAAGATTCCATTTTCCACCTTTCTCTTTTTGATAGACTTGTGTATTCCAGCGAATACGTGACACATAAAATGCTTTTCGATCCGCAATTTTTTCTAAATCATAAATAGAAAAATAGCCAAGATCACGAAGAGAAAGTTCCCCTGGCTCTAATGTTTGCGTACGTTCCTGTCCATAACGGCAATCACTACTTGTTCCATCTCTTACAGCTGTTTCTAAAAATTCTCCAGAAATCAGTTCATACTCTAATTGAATTTTCACGCCAGCTTCTGAACCTCCTCCTCCTATTCCTTTTTAAGAAGATGCATATTGAGCTGGAAGCTGAAAGGCTGTTGAATCTAGTATACGGATACGTGTAAAACGGTTAGATAAAGGAGGCATTGGAGAAAACTTCTTTCGAAATACTTGTAAAAACAATTCCTTTAAGAATTGTACAGTTTGTGCATTAAATCGTTCGTTCAGACCTTGACTAGATAATCGGATTCCCGTAGCTTTAGTTAGTTTCTCACATAAACTAACTAGAGATTCTGTCCCAATCGCTTGGCTGAGAAACACGCATAATGAAACGAGGTCTTGTGCTCTACACTTTCTTTTTCGGCGAATCATTCCAGTTTTAACTGCCAGTAGTTGTAAGTGGTGAATCGAAAATTTACTTTTAAATTCTTCACCTAGTAAACGTAACAACTTATTGTTTTGCATAATTTTGATTAATAACGAGATTCTTAATGTGTTTTTTAAAGAAACAATGACTTTCATAGTCATCTACACTCACTAATCATTCTCACCTGAATATACCTTTAAATCTTCCATTGCTATGGCTATAGCGTGTTTTTCTGTATCAATTAACGATATTCCTTGTTTAATAGGAGCCCAATACTCATATTCATAATCCAAAAACCAAGCAAAAACTTCTGTAGTGAAAAAACCATTATTTCGTTTGATCACTTGAACCTTGTATCTTTTGTTTTTGGAAACAATCTCTTTAATAATTTCTTTCATTGTCTTTCTCCTTCTACCTTTTATCCAGATTGTACCACATCAAGAATATAGATAATGAAAGGTATTTTGATTGCATAAAGTATTCATTTCATGTTTACATAACGTCCTATTATCAGTAGCAAGGAAAAGGAGGAACCCTACTCTCTCAAGGGAACCTCCTTTTTTCGTTCTATGGACCTATGCATTTTTTCATACATTCCTATTCTGGCGCGGTTTTAGGTTTCTCGTTTGTTTTTGGATCAACCAAAGAACTGTATTAAATCTTGTTTGATCTTAGGGGTCACTATATATGAACACTACGTATTTGACTTTCTCAATGACCAACATTACTTAACGTGGTAAAATAATATCCAATGTTATTAAAATTAAAGTGGTTATCAAGTCGGAGGAAGGCACTTTAGGGTGTCCTTTCTTTTTTAAATATATAAGCGCACCATCCTTTTCCTAATAGAGATCCTCTCATGCATCCTTACAGGGAGAATGATAAGGCATTTTTTATTTACCCAATTACCGAGCTCTCACATGTTTTAAATAGTTACAATACTTGTATTGCTTCAATAACATATGATCATTCTTAAGAATGTCATTGAAATGTATCAATAGATTCTAGTGTAGCAAAATAAATTGTGCTATGATGTGAGCAAATATAAAACTATCTAACGGAGGGATTCACATGCCGCATGTTGTGTTTCGTGGAATTACTACTGAACAATTAAAACACATAAGCAAGCCATTAGTAGAAGAGCTCGCAGAGATTTGTGAGTGTGGTACGGATAATTTTACGTTGGAACTACCAAGTTCTACGTTTGTATTCAATGGAGAAGAAATAGAAGCGTTTCCTCTTATTGAAGTGAAATGGTTCGAGCGTGGACAGGAAATTCGTGATCGATTTGCCAAGGCCATTACTACATATATAATGGATTTTGGACTTCCAGAAGTAGAGGTTGTATTTACGGTTTTCACAGAATCAGCGTATTATATTAACGGGAAGCATTGTGCAAGTTAGAGCTATTTGAAAGATTTTTGTAACATTTATAAGGGGTAGAACCACATCGCTATTAAGCTAACTAGACAAAATACCCCCTAAAAAGAAAAAGGCGTTATTCTTTCTGAGAAATCATAGGAAAGGATAACGCCTTTATATCAATATGGGGTACAGCCGAGATACGTGTAAAAATAGGTCATAGACTTCCTTTTTTCCAACTTTGACCTATTGAGTTTATAAAGGGATTGCTTCTTCTATTGGTTGGGGGATTTTCTGTAAATCAATTACATAATCCCCAAAGCGTTTTATATGCATAGTCATATAAGGACTTAGCCTTTCTAAATCTTGGCGTGAAAAGCGATAACCTTCTTTTTTAGTTGCCATAAAATTATAGTGATATCTACTACATTTTGAAAAATTACAGAATTGGTGATTAAATCATTGTATTTAATACGTTTTTCTTGTTCGATTGGATCGTTTTCCGTAATAATACCATCGCGGCCAAAAAACAACCATCATGATATAGAGGCAAATATAAAGAACATGTTAATCAAAACATGTTCTTATTTAATATAATCGATTCAATTCTTTATAAAAAGTTTGGTTATTTTATTGAAGCTTATTCCACAAACACACTCGTTTGTTAACTTTTTTACTGTTTGAAAGCCATATTTTTTATATTGATTCATTTATTGGAAAAACCGAAAGTTTTAAACTCTCTCTATTACATATTTATTTTTGGAAAAATAGCCTAACTCCAAATACTAATAATACTGTGCCAGTAATACCCTCTATTGTACGGTTCACCTTTTCTTTTCTTAAAAAAGTTCTTAATTGACGTATTAGAGAGATATAAAGTAAATACCATATTGCTGTCAAAGTCGTAAATGTGAATCCCAACAAAAGAAATTGGAAGAAATGACTTTGATTACTCACAATAAATTGGGGTAGAAAACTAAGGAAAAATACAGCCGTTTTTGGGTTTAAGATTGCCGTGGTAAATCCTTGTCTAAAACTTTTAACCGTTCCAATATCCTTAGAGTTTATTTCCACTGAACCTGACATATCTTCTTTTTTAGAAAAAGCACTTTTAATTGACTTTACAGCTAAATAAATTAAATAAAATGCCCCAGCATATTTTATTAATGTAAATAGCATAGCAAATTTCATTAAGATAGCAGAGAGTCCTAGTGTAGCCATTATTGTATGAATCATCATTCCAGATACCGTTCCTAAAACGGTCTTTATCCCACCATTTCTACCATGAGAGATAGTGTTTTTTGTAACTAAAGCAAAACCGGGACCAGGCATCATTATAATAAGGAGTGCTGTAAGGATAAATAGTAAGTAATTTTCCATGTTCTGGTATTTCCTTTCTGGTTTTTAGTTTTGCTTATAGTATAGCTTTTTTCCTTAAAACATTAAATATAAAAAGTGTGATCAGGATAGTATCATAAACTTTCAAGGAGTTGTAATTGAATTATAGAGGGCTTCACTTGAATAATGTTATTCTGTAAATGAGCGTTTTAATGGAATTTCAATTACATAAATAATCAGATTTTTGTATGAAAGGATAACTCAATTAAATAAATTAAGAGCGTTTTTTAATTACTTTTTCTCGGAACACTCTTAATTTTCTTTCGTTTATCGAGGGTATTAGTATCAACTTGACCAAACATTATCCAAAAACTACATTTAACATTTACGAAAGCATATTCGAATAATCATTCATTAAATTTCTTATCAATCACCAAAAATTAATAATCATAAGGAAGAGGTACGTGACCTTTTATTTAAGAAATTACTTATTCTTTAAAAAAATGAATTAACTCCCCATAAATAATTGTAAAGATATAAAATTCTATAATTCCCTCGGACCAAAAAATTATCCTTTATAGCAACGAAGTTCATTTTTATCGTTTTGGGTTAGTGTATTCTTGTTAGCTTGATGGGCATGGGGAGCTTTGAGTTTTTAGCTGGATAGTGACGCTATCCAGAAATTAATGATTTTACACCCTAAATGTTATTTAACTAAAAAAAATCTCAAATTCGAGATTTTTCGCTTGCTTTTCAATCACTTGAGGTGTAAAGTGATAGTAACGAAAGCGATTGAGTCATATGAAAAACATACACTCACTTGCTTTCGATTAAAAAACGAAGTAACTTATTCAGTAAAAACTAAGATGAATTTACAAAAATATAATGAGAATAAATTGAAAAGCTAAGAAGCATATTATTTTTTAATTATCACTTGACTAGTAAAATGAAGCGGAGGAATTATCAATGTATGAAATTAAAGGGCATCATCACATTTCAATGGTTACGAAAAATGCAAATGAAAATAATCACTTTTATAAAAATGTACTTGGTTTACGTCGTGTGAAAATGACAGTAAACCAAGATGATCCGTCAATGTATCACTTATTTTACGGAGATAAAACGGGAAGTCCAGGTACGGAGCTATCGTTTTTCGAAATTCCTTTAGTAGGAAAAACATACCGTGGTACGAATGCGATTACTCGAATTGGGTTACTTGTTCCTTCAGAGGATAGCTTGCATTACTGGAAAGCACGACTTGAGGAATTTGATGTGAAACATAGTGAAATGACAACATATGCAAATCGTCCTGCTTTGCAATTTGAGGATGCTGAAGGTCTTCGCTTAGTACTACTCGTTTCAAACGGAGAAAAAGTGGAGCACTGGGAGACTTGGGAGAAATCAGAAGTTCCTGCTGAACATCAAATCCAAGGAATGGGTTCTGTGGAAATGACAGTTCGTAGACTTGATAAAATGGCGAGTACACTTACAGAGATGTTTGGTTATACAGAGTTTAGCCGAAATGACGAAGAAGCGATTTTTCAGTCCATTAAAGGAGAAGCTTTTGGAGAAATCGTTGTGAAATATTTAGATGGTCCTACTGAAAAGCCGGGCCGCGGTAGCATTCACCACCTAGCAATTCGTGTGAAAAACGATATAGAGCTTGCTTATTGGGAAGAACAGGTGATACAAAGGGGCTTCCAGTCTTCAGGAATCATCGACCGTTTCTATTTTAAAAGCTTATATTTCCGCGAATCAAACGGAATCCTATTTGAAATTGCGACAGATGGACCAGGATTTACAGTTGATGGAGATGTGGAACATTTAGGAGAAAAACTGGATTTACCACCGTTTCTAGAAGAACAGCGTGCAGAAATTGAAGCGAATTTAGCACCTATTGAAGAGAAGTAATAGTAGAGAAAATATAAAACTTAAAACCACTGGAGGAATATAAAATGAACCAATTAAAAGGAATTCACCACGTTACAGCGATTACAAGTAGTGCAGAAAAGAACTATGAATTTTTCACTCATGTTTTAGGAATGCGTTTAGTTAAAAAAACAGTAAACCAGGATGATATTCAAACGTATCATTTATTCTTTGCAGATGATAAAGGTAGTGCAGGAACAGATATGACATTCTTTGACTTCCCAGGTATTCCAAAAGGAGTACACGGTACAAATGAAATTTCAAAAACTTCATTCCGTGTTCCAACTGATGCAGCATTAGAGTATTGGGTAAAACGCTTTGACCGTCTTGAAGTGGAGCATACAGGCATTAAAGAGCAATTTGGTAAGAAAACTCTTTCTTTCGTTGATTTCGATGATCAACACTATCAATTAATATCTGATGAATTAGATAAAGGGATCGAATCAGGTACACCGTGGCAAAACGGGCCAGTTCCATTAGAATATGCAATTACTGGTTTAGGACCTGTATTTATTCGAATCGCGAACTTTAGTTTCTTTAAAGAAGTGTTAGAAAAAGTTCTATTATTTAAAGAGGTTGCGCAAGAAGGAGAATTCTATTTATTTGAAGTAAACGAAGGTGGAAATGGTGCTTCTGTCATTGTAGAACATAATACAGTTCTTCCAGAAGCAAGACAAGGTTTTGGTACAGTGCACCATGCTGCATTCCGCGTAGAAAATCGCGCTGTATTAGAAGAGTGGATTGAGAGAATCGGTAGCGTTGGACTTCCTTCATCTGGCTATGTAGACCGTCACTTCTTCGAGTCATTATACGCAAGAGTTGCACCACAAATTTTATTTGAATTTGCAACAGACGGCCCAGGATTTATGGGAGATGAGCCATACGAAACACTTGGCGAAAAGTTATCATTACCTCCATTCCTAGAGCCAAAACGTGAAGAAATCGAAAAATTAGTTCGTCCAATCGATACAGTGAGAAGTACAAAGGAATTTATTAAAGAGTAAAAGTAGAGGTAATAAGTAGGAGAGCAAGTATTTTTGGCTGATAGCTAAAAATACTTGTTTTTTTATTTTCGCTTTATAAGTATATTGAATAAAATAATTGACTTACTTTTTATATGTAACTATAATAGTTACAAAGTAATCTTTAACAATGGCAGTGAGTAATATTTTTTTAGTATAATTGTAACTGTTATAGTTACAATTAAAATTAATCATAAAAAAACCAAATAATGTAAAAACTTTAAATAGCAACAAGAGAAAGGAGACGGGAATGTTGAAACGGTTTAAGTTTTATTTCATTAGCGGTATTGTGCTTGTTTTACTTATCGTATGTAACTTCGTTGATAAGCCGATTGCGAAGGTTGGAGAAGTGAAGGATACTGTTATGATGAAGCTGCATACGAAAGAGAGTATGGCGCAAATTGATGGACAGACGATTTATTTTAAGCAAATTGGTGAGGGGAAGCCGCCTTTACTTATGCTTCACGGATTTGGTGGTTCTTCAGATGGGTTTAGTGATATTTATCCGGAACTTGCACGAGACCATACGATTATTGCGGTTGATATTTTAGGGTTTGGACGTTCTTCTAAGCCAGTTGATTTTCAGTATTCGTTTCCTGCGCAAGTGAATTTATATTATAAGTTAATGAAGAAACTCGGATACGATCAATTCGCAGTACTTGGTCATTCGATGGGCGGAGAGATGTCTCTAAATTTAGCGTATTTATATCCGGATGCAGTAACGCATCTCGTTTTAGCGGATTCTACAGGGATCGAGTCTTTCCAGCAAAAAGAAAGCTATGAAGTGCCGCCGCTATCAACGGACTTACAAACTGTAACAGAGATTACAGATTACAATAAAAATGCAGTGAAAAATAGTCGCGATGATAAAGAGCATTATGATCAACTGACGAAAATGAGAGAGCGCCGCATTGCGATGGAAGCCGATAAAATTAAGGTGCCGACTTTAATTATATGGGGACGACACGATAAGAGCGTTTCCTGGAAAAATGGTGAACTGTATCACCAGCTATTTGCAAATAGTACGTTCCATATTATTGAAAAAGGATATCATGCGCCGTTTCGCCAGGAACCAATTGAGTTTATGGAGTATGTACAAGCGTTCTTCGCGAAGAATCCACAATAAAATTTTAAGCATAAATGCACTTCTTTCCTCATACAGTGAAACTAATAAGGCTTGTCTAAGGAAAGGAATGAAGTACAGTGGAAACTTTACCATGGTGGGTGTATCTTGTAATTGTTGGGATCGTATTAAGTGGCTACATGGTTTTATATACTTCAAAAAAAGAGCAAGATATGGATAATGAGTTTATTGAAAAAGAAGGCGAAGTGTATATGAAGCGCTTAGAAGAAGAGCGAGAGAAACGTAATCAGGATAGTGATAAAGATTCTGTATTACTTTAATAGAAATGTTGAAAGGCTATCATCTAGTAAAACTTTACATCTAGGTGATAGCTTTTTTCTTTTTGGAGAGCATGTATACGAAATTCATCATGAACTTTTACTGATGGTATTTATATATATTTTTTCTCATAAGAATGGAACTAGCGCGATATTTACTGGGGGGGATTAACAATGCATAGGGATGAAACATCATTACATCCTGATACAGGTGTTACATCTGTAATGTTTGTTGAGCGTTCATTAAATGAAATTCGTTTTTGGTCTAGAATCATGAAGGAGCATTCTTTTTTTCTTCGCTTAGGGTTTAGATGTGAGGATACTCAACTAATCGAAGAGGCTAATCAATTTTATCGATTGTTTGAACATATCGAACAAATTGCACATTCCTATACAAATGAAACAGATCCTGAGCAAATAAAAAGATTTAATGCAGAAGTACAACAAGCCGCAACTAATATTTGGGGATTTAAACGAAAAATTTTAGGATTAATTCTCACATGTAAATTGCCAGGACAAAATAACTTTCCATTGTTAGTTGACCATACGAGTAGGGAAGCTGATTATTTTAGAAAACGTTTAATACAATTAAATGAAGGGAAATTAGATGCTCTTCCTGATGCTATTATTAAAGAAAATGTTTTCTTTTTAAGGATTATGGCAGACCATGCTAAATTTATTGGTCATCTTCTTGATCCATCAGAAAGAAAGCTTGTAGATACAGCGCGGAATTTTAGCAATGATTTTGATGCATTAATGTATCAAGCAATTGACTTAGAATCTATGAAACCACAATCCCAAACAGTCCCTCTTTTAGATCAATTTTTAGATCAAAATCGTGTGTCGGTTACATCTCTTCGGGATTTTAAGAAAACAGCACGTGATTTAATTGAGCAATGCAAAATAAAGAGTATCATCCATCCATTATTAGCAGACCATGTTTTCCGTGAAGCTGATAGATTTCTTGAAATCATTGATATGTATGATGTTCATCTTACAAATATTCAATCACAACCTAGATATTAGAAGATAAGGAAAAATACTATTTTGCTTTCAGCGGGGAAGTTAACAATGTATTGTTAGCTTCTTTTCTTTTTGATGAAAAGGTTTGAAAATGAATATTTACGTTATTCTTTCTGGAGAATGATAAGAAAGGGTAGCATATTTTTTATGCCTCATTTAGTCTTTACCAGTATCGGTTCTTTGTATTATTGTTCGGGAAATTATTATAGAAGAAAAATATATGAAACCTACATCGCATAGCATATGAAATAGCACCATTACAACCTGTAACGCACAAGTTGCACAACCTACGCAACGATAACTCGCTTTACTCTTCATCATTTATTTGACCATACTAGACATAGAGAGGTGATAAACACAGTATGATTTTTAGTGAACGTTTAAAAGAAGAACGAGAAAAACGAAATTGGTCGCAAAATGATTTGGCTGAAAAGATTCATGTAAGTAGGCAGTCTGTTTCTAAATGGGAGACGGGAAAGAACTATCCGAGCATTGAAATTATTATTCATTTAAGCGATCTGTTCGGTATTACGATTGATGAGTTGCTAAGGAGTGATGAAGAGTTGACACAGAAAGTTATTGAAGATAGTAAGCAGTTGGCGTATCCAAAATGGAAGGTGTTTTTTGATAGCTTATTTATGATGGGCGTATTTTTATTTGTTACAAAAATCGTTGTGTGGATGTTAAATAAGTTTGCAGGAGCGAGCATTACAATTATAGTGGATGCACCGTATGTAATGAATTTTTTACCGCTCTTATTAATGGTTATAGGTGGTATGGGATCTGATAAGTTGAAGAAAATATATAGGTAAGAGAAAGTTTTGAAAGAAATCCCCGACACTAGCTGTTCTTTTCACTTAAATTGTGTACTATAAAGGATAGGATGACATAAAGAAGGGGACATATAGAATGGAATTTCATGAACAAAAGATTTTGCCGGCAGTGAGGCAAATTAAAGATTTGGAGAAGTTACTACATAGTTCGTATGAATATATCGTTATTTTAGATATTCATGTCGGTCAATTGAAGAGTGTTATATCACTTGCGAAGCAATATTGTAAAAAGGTGTTTTTACATGTGGATTTAATTCATGGCTTGCAGAGTGATGGGCATGCGACGGAGTATTTATGCCAGGAATTTAGACCATACGGGTTACTTTCGACAAAGGCGAGCGTAATTATGAAGGCGAAGCAAAAAGGTGTTGTGGCAATTCAGCGTATCTTTTTAATCGATTCGAGTGCAATGGAGAAGAGTTGCAATCTTTTAGAAAAGACGAAGCCAGATTATATAGAGGTGCTTCCAGGGGCAATGACGGACATTATCGCTGAAGTGAAAGAGCGTACTGGTGTACCGATTTTAGCAGGTGGTTTCATTCGTACTGTGGAGGATGTTGAAAGAGCTTTAAATGCTGGTGCGACAGCAATTACGACATCGAAAAAAGAACTATGGAAACATTACCAAAAAAAGTGACGAAAATGTGAAAAAATTCTGTTGACACCGCTTTCATGAGAGGTTAACATTATAGACAAGTTAATAAACGTGACGGAGAAAAGTAGAGATCCACATTTCATTGTTTCTATATAAACTTATATAGAAGCGTGCAAAGCTGTGGGTCTTTTTCTTTTGACAAAAACGAATGGCCATTCATTTTACCTCTATCACATTTGGAAGCGTTTAAATTGATTGTGGAGGGATACTATGTCAGCATTTTTAGGAGAGTTAGTAGGGACTGCGTTGTTAATCTTACTTGGTGGCGGCGTTTGCGCTGGTGTAAGTTTAAAGAAATCGTTTGCGAAAGATTCAGGTTGGATTGTCATTACAATGGGCTGGGGCTTAGCGGTTGCTATGGCAGCGTATGCGGTTGGATCAATTAGTGGGGCACATTTAAATCCGGCTTTAACGATAGGACTTGCTTTTAAGGGAGCGTTCCCATGGAGTGACGTACCTATGTATATCGCAGCACAAATGATTGGGGCAATTATCGGGGCAGTTCTTGTATATTTACATTACTTACCACACTGGAAAGAAACAGAAGATCCAGGAACAAAGTTAGGTGTATTTGCAACAGGTCCAGCAATTCCGAACACATTTACAAACCTTTTAAGTGAAATGATTGGAACATTCGTTTTAGTATTTGGTATATTAGCAATTGGAGCAAATAAATTTGCAGATGGTTTAAATCCATTTATCGTAGGTTTCTTAATTGTAAGTATTGGTTTATCATTAGGTGGAACAACAGGATACGCGATTAACCCGGCTCGTGATTTAGGTCCGCGTATCGCACACTTCTTCCTTCCGATTGCAGGAAAAGGCGGTTCAAACTGGAAGTATGCATGGATTCCAGTAGTTGGTCCAATTTTAGGTGGATCACTTGCAGGATTATTCCATCAAGTTGTATTTGAAGGAAAACAAAATGCAGCACTTATTTATGTGATTATTGCAACTGTGATTGTACTAGCAATCTCTTATATGACAAGTAAAAAAAGTGAAAGCAATACAAATAGTAGAAAAGTAGCATAGGGGGAAACCGATATGAAAAAATATATTCTTTCTTTAGACCAAGGAACAACTAGCTCACGCGCAATTCTGTTCAATAAAAAAGGTGAAATTGTTCATTCAGCTCAAAAAGAGTTTACACAACATTTTCCAAAGCCAGGTTGGGTAGAGCATAATGCACAAGAAATTTGGGGATCTATTTTAGCAGTTATCGCAACTTGCTTAAGCGAAGCTGATGTAAAACCAGAACAAATCGCTGGTATCGGTATTACGAACCAACGTGAAACAGCGGTTGTGTGGGATAAAACGACTGGAAAACCAATTTACAACGCAATCGTATGGCAATCTCGTCAAACAGTTGAAATTTGTGATGAGCTAAAAGAAAAAGGTTATAGCGAAATGGTTCGCGAAAAAACAGGTCTTTTAATTGACGCATACTTCTCTGGCACGAAAGTAAAATGGATTTTAGATAACGTTGAAGGTGCAAGAGAAAAAGCAGAAAACGGCGATCTATTATTCGGAACGATTGATACGTGGCTTGTATGGAAATTGTCTGGCGGTAAAGCGCACGTAACGGATTACTCAAATGCATCACGTACATTAATGTTTAATATTCACGACTTACAGTGGGATGATGAGCTTCTAGACATGTTAACAGTACCAAAGAGCATGCTTCCAGAAGTACGTCCATCATCTGAAATATATGGAGAAACAATTGATTATCACTTCTTCGGTCAAAATATACCGATTGCAGGTGTAGCTGGTGACCAACAAGCAGCATTATTTGGACAAGCTTGTTTCGGTGAAGGTATGGCGAAGAACACGTACGGAACTGGTTGCTTCATGTTAATGAACACAGGTGAAAAAGCAGTAGCTTCTGAGCACGGCCTATTAACAACAATTGCATGGGGTATAGATGGTAAAGTAAACTACGCATTAGAAGGAAGTATTTTCGTAGCAGGTTCTGCAATTCAGTGGTTACGTGACGGAATGCGCATGTTTAAAGATGCAAGTGAGAGTGAAGTATATGCTTCTCGCGTTGAATCAACTGACGGTGTATACGTTGTACCAGCATTCGTAGGTTTAGGTACACCGTACTGGGATAGTGAAGTACGCGGCGCTATGTTTGGTGTAACGCGCGGTACGACGAAAGAGCATTTCATTCGTGCAACACTAGAATCTTTAGCGTACCAAACGAAAGATGTACTATGCGCAATGGAAGCAGATTCAGGTATTGAACTGAAAACATTACGCGTTGATGGCGGAGCAGTTAAAAATAACTTCTTAATGAAGTTCCAAAGTGATATTTTAGACGTTCCTGTAGAGCGTCCGGTGATCAATGAAACGACAGCTTTAGGTGCAGCGTACTTAGCTGGTCTTGCGGTTGGGTATTGGAAAAACCAAGATGAAATTAAAGAACAGTGGCATATGGACAAACGCTTTGAACCAACGATGGAAGCGGAAACAAGCGAAGAGCTATATGCTGGATGGAAAAAAGCAATTGAAGCAACAAAAGCTTTCAAATAATCATAAACAGTGTTATAATGGTGACAAGTTAATAATTCGGTAGGAGATTTGGAGAGACCACAACACGCTATAGAGGCGAAATCTATAGCGGAGTTCGTGGTCTCTTTTTTCGTTATCAAAGGGAGGAATTACCATGAAATTTTCAAGTAAACAACGTAAAGACGTATTAAACGGAGTAAATAAACAAGAGTTAGATGTGATCGTAATTGGTGGAGGTATTACTGGTTCTGGTATTGCATTAGATGGGGCAACACGCGGGTTATCAACAATTGTGTTTGAAATGCAGGACTTTGCAGCAGGTACATCAAGTCGTTCAACGAAGCTTGTACACGGTGGTCTACGTTATTTAAAACAACTTGAAGTGAAAATGGTAGCAGAGGTGGGGAAAGAGCGTGCGATCGTATATGAGAACGGTCCCCATGTAACAACACCAGAGTGGATGTTACTTCCGTTCCATACAGGCGGTACGTTCGGATCATTCAGTACATCAATTGGTCTTCGTGTATACGACTTCTTAGCAGGTGTAAAACGAAGCGAGCGCAGAAAAATGTTTAACCGTGAAGAAACATTAAACAAAGAGCCTCTTGTGAAAAAAGAAGGATTAAAAGGCGGCGGCTACTACGTAGAATATCGTACAGACGATGCACGTCTTACAATCGAAGTAATGAAAGAAGCAATTGAGCATGGTGCGAAAGCTGTTAACTACGCAAAAGTAGACAGTTTCTTATATAAAGATGGAAAAGTATGTGGTGTACGTGTAATCGATTTACTAGATGGCGAAGTGTACGAAGTTTACGGTAAGAAAATTGTAAACGCAGCTGGTCCTTGGGTAGATACACTTCGTGAAAAAGATAACTCGAAAAAAGGGAAAGTACTTCAGTTATCAAAAGGTGTGCATTTAGTAATTGATCAAAAACGTTTCCCGTTAGGGCAAGCTATTTACTTTGATACACCAGATAAACGTATGGTGTTCGCGATTCCTCGCGGAGGAAAAACATACGTAGGTACAACAGATACGTTCTATGATAAAGATGCAGCTGTACCACACATGACAACAGAAGATCGCACATACATCATTAATGCGATTAACTACATGTTCCCAAGTGTGAAAATTACAGAAAAAGATGTTGAATCAAGCTGGGCTGGTGTACGTCCGTTAATTTACGAAGAAGGTAAAAACGCATCTGAAATTTCTCGTAAAGATGAAATTTGGACTTCTGAATCTGGTTTAATTACAATTGCAGGTGGTAAATTAACAGGATACCGCAAAATGGCTGAAATGGTAGTGGACTACGTAACGAACTTACTACAAAAAGAAGGTCATAGTGCATATCCGAAGAGCGACACGAAACACATGCCAATCTCTGGTGGACATGTAGATGGTTCACATGGATTCCCAGCATTCGTTGCGAAAAAAGCAGAAGAGGGTACGAAATCTGGTTTAACGAAAGCACAAGCAGAAGAATTCGCGAAATTCTACGGCTCTAACGTAGACGTACTATTCGACTTAGCGAAAAAACATAAAGACGAAGCGAAAGAATACAACATGCCGCTAGACGTTCTAATCCCACTTGTATACGCAATGGATTACGAAATGACAGCAAAACCAGTTGACTTCTTCGTACGCCGCAGAGGCGCTGTATTCTTCAATATCCACTGGGTATACGAGTGGAAAGAAGCAGTAATCAACTACATGGCTGCGAAACTAGGCTGGAGCAAAGAAGAGCAAATGAAATACACAGCTGAACTAGAAAAAGCATTAACAGACGCTGTAATTCCTGTAGATCAACAAGAGCAGGCAGCTGCGTTAGCATAAAATAGAGAACCACCTGAAGGGGAGCCTTTAGGTGGTTTTTTTATGGGTTATTTTTCTAACTATGTTGCATAACGACATATGTTGTTATACGATGTACGTAAGGAGGTGGTATTGTTGGACAAAGAAATCTTGAAGGGAAGTATAGATATTTTATTACTTTCTATCATTGCAAAACGTGATACATATGGATATGAAATAGCTCAAAGTTTAAAGGATGCAAGTGAAGATTTGTATAGTATGGGGCAGGGAACTTTGTATCCTGCTTTAAAGAGATTAGAGAAAAAGGAGTTTCTTGAATCTTATTGGAATGAATCTGAGAATGGGATGAAAAGGAAATTCTATACTATTACAGATAAAGGGAAAAAAGAATTGCAGAAGAAAGTGAACTCTTGGGAGCGTGTAACATCATTAATTCAATCTTGTCAGAAAGGAGTTATTTATGAGTGAATTTGATGAGTATATTAAGTCTATTTTAGCTTACTCAGAACTTAGTGATATTGAACAGGATGAGTTATTTCTAGAAATGTATGATCACTTGAACAGCTTGAAAGAAGAATATATGGAACAAGGTATGAATGAAAAAGAAGCGATTTATAAAGCGATTCAAAGTTTTGGAGAATCAAAAGTTATTGGCGTAGAGATTAATAAATCGGTATACGAAGTTCCTAGGCCATTAAAGGTATTATCAAAAATTTTATGTATTCCTTATATAATGATTTGTTTTATTGTCTTTTTAGGAACATTTATTTCAACTTCTACATTTGACTCTGTTCGCAGTTTGACAGGTGGGACTGTCTATCATCCCATTGAATTTTGGCGGCAATTTTTACATATATCTGATTTAGAAACGTTATTACAACTTTTTGGAATAACACTTTGGCAAGTTAAAGATTTTATTGCGCATCCAGGTCCTTGGGGAAACTCAACTTATTGGTTAAACGTTTTACAACATATAATATTAGTAGTTCCATTCGGATTTTTCGTTCCAGTACTGATTAATAAAGTGACTAACTATAAGAAAGCTCGTAAGTGGTATGTTATGACCTTTCTTGTTTGGGAGATATTACATTTACTAACTTTGTCTGATGTTTTTGATGTGTGGCGGATTGCTATAAATATGCTCGGTGCGTCGGTAGGATATCTTTTATTTATAAGCATGATACAAATAGATAATAAATTTAGGATAATGCGCAAGAAGATATTTGAAAATTAGCTTGCTATTCTGTAGTTTAAATTATATAAATTTAGTTTGATGGTAATAGAGTATTGCTGAAAACATAGGTACTATATAGTGAGAGGATTTTTTATATTCGTAATAGGTGTTGTTCATTGTTTACTCATACTGTTATGAAGCTGGTACATAATCCGTCTTTATTGGTGCTATAAATGATGAGAGCGGCACAGCTGAACTAGAAAAAGTCTAGATCAATAAGAGCAGGCAGCTGCGTTAGCGTAAAAACCACCTGAAGAGAACCCCTTCAGGTGGTTTTTACCTTGACTAAAAATAAATAAAATGTGTTACAATGATGATAGAGTATATAGTATGAATTTTGCATAAAATAAAGAAGACAGAAGCCTGAGAAACTTCTGCCTTGTGTAACCTAACTTGCTATTGTGGTGGTAGTAGGTGCGGTTATAAGACAATTACATTAACGTTTTAGCCGAGAACCGCCCTTACCTTTTCCACGAAGCAGGGTGGTTCTCGCTTTTTTGTATACAGAAATTAGCCAAGGACCGACGTATCTTCTACCGATGACAACGCCAGCTCCGGTTAGGATACCATACACTAATTTGATTACAAACATCGCGATCATTTTATCACCTCCCCCCTTTTTTTCAAAATGGAAGAGATGATTGCCACACCTACTAGTTATAGCTTATTAAGTTACATTTTAATTGTATTATGTTTTAAAATAGGGAACAAGACATATGGATGAAAATTCCTGTCTTTAAGCAGAGCATTAGTGCGTGGGGACAATAAGCAAATAAACATTCATAAAAAACGGTATGGACATTGCCATCCGTATTTTTTTATGAATTTATAAAACTTTTCCATACAGTGCGTCGTCTAATATATGGGAAGGAGGAAATGATGTGGATGAATTAACGATAGAAGCGTTTGAAATAGAAGATAAGGAACTCCTTATCGACGAAATAATGAACAAGTATGGACAAGAAGTCCTGCAGCTTGTGTATTCATATGTGAATAATAAAGAGGTTGCGGAGGATTTAATGCAAGATATATTTGTGAAATGCTATAAATCTCTTCATACATATAAAGGGAATTCGAATGTAAAAACGTGGTTATGGAGAATTGCGATTAATCAATGTAAGGACTATATAAAAAGTTGGTATAACAAAAAGGTGATCGTGACAGAGGATGAATCTGCTTATATGGGGGTTCAAAATGATAGTGTCGAACAAACTGTCATTCAAAATGCGGAGGACCGTGAGCTCGCTTCTGCGGTAATGAATTTACCGATAAAATACCGAGAAGTCATTTATCTATTTTATTATGAAGAATTATCAATTAAAGAGATTGCTACGGTAATAGAAGTGAAGGAAAATACGATAAAAACGAGATTGAAAAAAGCGAAGGAGCTTTTGAAGAAAGGATTGGAGGAATAATCAAATGGAAGATCGATTAAAAGGCCTGCGAAAATCAATGGAGAATACAACGTTTCAACATTTGAGTTTTTCTGATCAGCATCGAAAGCGGGTGCGTGAAAAAATCAATCAATCGTCCGAAAAGGAAGAAGATATCCTTTTAGCAGTGTTGCAACTTCTTATGAATGAAAAAACAGGTTATGAATTGATGCAGTTACTGCGTGGGAGAGGGATTCAAAAATTCGAAGGTGATGAAGGGTCTCTATACACTTTATTACATCGTCTAGAACAGAATCGCTTTATCCAATCTAGCTGGGATCACGCGGGAGCTAAATATTATCAATTAAATGATAAAGGAAACAAGATGCTACGAAAGACAGAGAAGAATGCTACGAAGGCACGATTTATATTAAAAGGCTTAGTACAGGAGTGAGAAAAAATTGAACAAAAAAGGGGAGCGTTTTTTAAAGGAAGTTACGAACCATATTAAATCAAAAGAAGCGAAGGACTTAGTAGCAACTGAACTAAATTTTCACTTAAAACAGGCGAAGAATATGTGGATAGAAAAAGGGTTAAGTGAGGAAGTTGCTGAAGATAAGGCTGTTGAACAAATGGGAAGTCCGATTAAACTAGGGCAAGAACTTAATAAACTTCATAAGCCAAAGGTGGATTGGTTTTTACTTATTTTATTGGTGGCTGCTATGGGGTTAGGGTTTTTACCGGTTCTGGCTTTTGGACATATGAATGACTTACTAATGAATAAGGTGATATCTGTTATTCTCGGTATTGCAACAGTTGTAGTGATGATGCTACTTGATTACCGGAAGCTAGAGAGATTCGGGTGGCTGTTTTATACAATTGGTGTACTTATCTTGTTAATATTAAATTGTTTTCCGAGTGCTTACGTGAATGGAGAACCATTAATAAAAATTGGTCCAGTTGCAATTGGGCGTTTAATGGTATTGCCGTTCTTTTTTCTAGCTTGGGCTTCTTTTTTCAATAATAGTAGGTTGAAAGTTAGATACTTTGTGGTTTTATATTTATTTTCTTTGTATTTATTTTTATTTGGATCAGATATTGCAACAATGTTTATTTATATCACGATGGTATTCGTTATGCTTTGGTGGAGTAAGTTAGGAAAGAAAAAGGCATTGATTATTACGGTTGTACCCATTTGTTTATTTATTATTAAGGTATCCTTTTCCATGGCCTCAGCAAAAAGATACTACTTGGAGAGATTTTTAGGGTATATAAATCCAGAGCGTGATGCACGTGGCGCAGGGTTTATGTATATACGTTTAAAAGAGATAATGTCGTCAGCAGGTTGGTTTGGTACAGCTGGAGATACAAGGTTCATCCCTGCTGGAGATACTGATTTTGTATTTGCTAGTTTGACTTACTATTATGGGTATTGGCTTGCGCTCATTCTTGTCTTCGTTCTTTCTCTTTTTGCAGCAAGATTAATAGTTATATCTTATAAAATAAATGATCGGTACGGTAAATTGCTGCTCGTTGGTGGAGTGACTCTTTTTGTATTCCAGTTCATTTATAATGTTGGAATGATACTAGGATTATTGCCGCATGCTGCTATATCCTTACCGTTTATTAGCTACGGATTAACGCCGACTGTATTTCATGCGCTTATAATGGGGATCGTGCTGAGTGTATATCGACGTAAAGATCTTTCATTTAGAACGAGAAAAACACCTTAATACTTATATAAGTTGTATATAAAAGAATTCATTATTATGATCAAGTACAAACGTAAATAGATAGTAGAAGAGGGTTATGATAAATAACCCTCTTTTTCGTTTCTAAATAAGTGAACTCTCTTTAATAGAAATACATAATTCGGAACGAGAGATTGATTCAGCTAGTTGTTGTAAATAGGCGTATTCTTCCGCATTTTTTTCGGAAGTGTTAGGATCTAGTAAAGGTGAAGAAAGAAGTACATCAATCGTAAGTATGTCTGCATCATGAGAGACAATGTTATAACCTGCAAAAACAGGTCGTTTTAAGTCTTTTACTTTTTGAATCATCTGATGGAATTTCGTAACACTTATATGGATTTGTGCTAATGGAAAGCATTTTTGGATAGGATTCTCGATGGTCTTTCTAATTTTATAATCGTATACATAGTAGTACTTTTCTTGCTGCTCAAGTGTTTGCAACTCTTTCGTTAATAAGTGGTATTTGTCTGTAAGTCCAGTTGTGAGTGTATCGTGTTCTTCGCCAACTAATAATGTGAAAGGTCTTGGTGATGAGATTTCGAGAGGACGGACGTTTAGGTCGGTAAAAGTAGGATTAGACTGTAAAATGGTATGTAATTTTTCGGTAGGAAATACGCCGTCATAAATAGCAATAAAATAATGGTTCATCTTTTCACTCCTTAACTTTTTTCTAAAATGATATATTCTACTTTAAAGGTGTAAATCCTGCAAAAAAAGAAACACCTTGATTGTTATCAAGGTGTAATAAGTTCAAAACTCTCCGAATCAGCCCCAAGTATAAAAGGACTAACCTCGCCAACGCTATAAAGTTGCAGTTCATGCATTGCGCGCGTACAAGCAGTGTAGAACAATCTACGAACGCTCTCATCGCTGTATACATCTTTAGATGCATTGTAAATAATAACAGCATCAAATTCGATACCTTTCGCTAAGTAAGCAGGGATCACGACAATACCTTGTTCATACTCGGCTGAGTTACTTTTCACAAGTTTAATATTCTCGATATGACGAAGTGCTTCGTAGGCAGCGGCGCTTTCAGCTGCAGATTTACATATAATTGCGATCGTATTGTGCTGTTGTTTTTGTAGTTCAGCAACTTTGGCAGTAATATGTTCGTGCAGTTCGCTGTCATTCGATACTTTCGTCACTGTAGGTTTCTCGCCGTCACGTTCAAAGGCGTGAATGTTCTTGCCTTCCGGTACGAGAGCACGTGTAAATTCAATAATTGGTTTTGTTGAGCGATAGCTACGAGTTAAGTTGATGCCGTTCGTTTCATCTGGTCCGTATAAGCTAGTAAGTGTATTGAAATTCACTGCTTCACTTGCATGGGCAAATATCGCTTGGTTAAAGTCTCCTAGTACAGTCATTCTTGCAGCAGGGAAGAGACGTTTTAAAAACTCAAATTGAAACGGCGAATAATCTTGCGCTTCGTCTACGAGTACGTGTTTAATCGATCTATTCGTTTGGAAGCCTTCAATTAATTCTTTTAAAAGTAAAAATGGAGTCGCATCCTCGTAATATAGCTTTCCTTCATCAAGCATGTTTACTGTTAAGGAGCAAATGTCATCCCATTCTTTTGGTTTTTCCCCAGTAACCCATGATGCATCTGTGAAGAGTTGTTTATATATGCCTGTGAAATTGATGAAACGCAATGTTTGAACGCCTTTACGAAGTGGCTTCAATTTTTTACGGACAATCATACGTCCAAGTACTCTCGTTTCTTTCTCGAAATCATGGAAGGAGTTGTCGTCAAACTCGCCTTTTTTCTGTAAATATTTATAAGCCTTTTGGTATTCATCTTTGCTAAGTAATTCAATTTCTTCTTCTACCCAAGGCTTTTTCAGTTCTGTTTTTTCAATTGCATCTATTTGTTTATTTAGCCAATCCGTTAACTTTTCAATTCGATTATGGAAGCGGAGGGAGGAATCCGTATTATAAAATTGCTCTGTAATTTCTTTAGCAGAAACAATTAACTTTCCTCTAAATTTCATTCCTCTAAATAGCATGCCTGAAGATTCAAGGGATTGTCTATACGCTCTAATCATCTCGAAAAATTGGGTTGATGCTTTAAATCGAATGCTCGCATTTCTCGTTTTATAGGTAGGGCTATTCGTTTCGGTTAACATATATTCTAATTGTTCATAAGGATCTTCAACGTCAAATGACTTGCTTAGTCTATGGTTTAAATATTCTTGGAAAGTCACTTGCTGCATATTTTCTTCACCAAGTTCAGGCAATACGTTAGATACGTAGCTGTTGAACATAGAGTTAGGGGAGAAGAGAATAATTTGATCAGCTTTTAACCATTCGCGATATTTATATAGTAAGTAGGCGATTCGTTGCAGGGCAGCTGACGTTTTACCACTACCAGCAGCTCCTTGCACGATAAGGAGTCGGCCTTCATCGTGACGAATAATTTCATTTTGCTCGCGCTGAATTGTAGCAACGATGCTTTGCATATGTTTGTTTGTACCTTTTCCGAGCGCTTGCTGCAAGATTTCATCACCAATTGTAAGGCTCGTATCGAACATAGAATCAATCTCGCCATTTTGGATAATGTATTGTAATTTTTTCTCCACATTACCGTGGATTACGCCGCCTGGTGTACTGTATTCAGCCGGTCCTGGTGGATAATCGTAGTACACACTCGAAATGGGTGCGCGCCAGTCATATATAAGAAAGTTTTCTCCGCTTGCATCAGTAAGTGTAGCTACGCCGATATAAATTTTCTCCGCAGCAGATTCTCCTTCTTCTTTGAAATCAATTCGTCCGAAGTAAGGTGCTTTATGCATGCGTCTTAATGCGGCAAGTCGATTAAAGGTGTGCTTATGGGTAATTTGTGTGACAGCTAGTGACTGAGCTTGTTGTCTTAAGTTGATAACTGTTTCAAGATAATCATCAAAAGTATCAGTATTCACTTTCACGTCATCCCAGAAGTGTTTACGAATATGGATTACTTCTGCCCGGCGTCTGCCAGTTTCGTTTTCCAGTTTATCAATTTGCTCCGTAATTGTTTCTATTACGGTATCCAATCTTTTTTGCTCTAAATCAAGTTTTTTGTTCATACGGTAAGCACTCCTTTAAAAGTGAAAAATAGAGGTTGACTGAAGATGTGTTTTGGTGTACAATTAAGATACGGATAAATACGTTCCTTTCATTTTAGAAAGCGTGTTTCTGTACTAATTTAACATAATTTTATCATTTAATCAATGATAATAAGATAAACCTTGGTTCCGTGCTACGTGGATCAAGGTTTTTTTGTGTTTTTGAAGAGGGGATCGCAATCACTGTCAGTTTTTACTGGTGAGTCGATATAATTGAAAAATCACTGCTATATTTAGGACCAAGGTTAATCTATTTGAGAATTAACCTTATAATTTCATTTATCGAGAGAAGAGAGTATACAAAAAAGCTCGGGCCTAAGCCCAAGCTTTTTTCAATTCATTATTTCTTTTCGTCTTTCTTAGCGTCAGCTTTTTTCTCTTCGAAAAGATCTTTTAAATCTTTATCGTCAACTTTTACGTCAGCTTTTTTGATTTCTTTCATCATAAGATCGTTCATGAATTCGCCGTCTTGTGCTTTCTTCTGAACGACTTCTTTTTTGATGTCAGCTTTTGATTGCTCGAATGATTTTTCTGGTTCTTTAATGTCTGTAACTTTAATGATGTGGTAACCGAATTGTGTTTTTACAGGTTCGCTTACTTCATCTTTTTTCAGTTTATAAGCAGCATCTTCGAATTCTTTAACCATTTTACCGTGTTCGAAGAATCCTAAGTCGCCACCTTTTTCTTTTGAACCAGTATCTTCAGAGTATTGTTTCGCTAACTCTTCGAAAGATTTACCTTGTCCAAGTTCTTCTTTAACCTTTTTAGCAGTCGCTTCATCTTTTACAAGAATGTGACTTGCCTTAACTTCAGGCTTGTAGTTATCTTTTAATTCTTTATCAGTGATTGTTTTCTCGATAGCTTTTTCTTGAGCTAATTGAGCACGCACACCAGTTTTTAAAGTTTCTTCTTTAATACCTTGTTGTTTTAATAGTGTATCGAATTGATCACCGTATTGTTTTTTCATTTCATCGAACTTTTTGTCTACTTCTTTGTCTTCAACTTTGTAGTTTTTAATAAGTACTTTTTCCATAACCATGTTGTTTAGTACTTGTTTACCAGCTTGTGTCTTCATTTGATCGTAGAACTCGTCTTTTGTAATGTCACCAGCTTTAGATGTAACGATTTTGTCTGATGATGATGTTCCACATGCTGATAATGCGATTACACTTGTTGCGGCTAAGGCAAGCATAGCTTTCTTCATTCGATAAACACTCCTACTATTATGTATTTTTAATTTATCCTACACCAATGAATTTTAGTTCATAAGAGCCCGATTAAGTCTCACTGATACTTTTGCTTTGTATATTGGTAAAGCGCGCTTAACAGGGCTTACCGAGGCTGAGGATAAAGTTAAGATGCGTGTCATTTATTTCATAGTATAAGCAATATGTACAAAATTTAATATATCATATTTCGACTCGATTTCATATTGATAAAGAAAAATTAACCAGTACGTGTCAGATTTTGAAGGTGTTCCATATTGGGCGCATGTCGCATATACAGAAAAGAGGAGGGGGATGGGGATGAATTCTCAACTTATTTTATTACTTGTACTGTTTATTTTATTGGTTATAGTAGGTATAATTTGCTTATAGAGGAAAAAAGTGAGGAAGGGGCTTCCTTCCTCACTTTCCATGAAATATAATTTCTATATAACTAGAAATTAATAAAATTGTTATACATACATTAATAACCCGAAAGACACCGGGTTGGCGGCTCGCAGCTATTTGTTTTCGTTCACACAGTGTATGTGTCATGAAATTCGTGTAAAATATAACAAGAAGTGCGAATGCGACAAAAACAACTGTTATAAGTGTCATGAGGCGAGACCTCCTTTTGGTAAAATACATATACTTTATATATTGTATCATACGATATTTTGTTCGTGTTATAAAATTCAGAAATAGAAGACTTTGTGTTAGAAAGAGAGGGAGAAAATGGACGTTGTTAGAAGATTAGAACAAGCTGAATACTACGTAGACCTACTATTTAAAATGATTGATGAAGAAAAGTGTCCATTTTATTCTTTGATCATAAAGAAAAAAGCTCGTAAAAAAGATATTGAACGTATACTAAATCTTTGTGAAATATTGAACGAGCAATATGTAGTGGAGAAAGCAGAAGGGCTTCTTTTGTTCGATGCGCTGTTAGATCAATTTGAAAAAGCGCTTCCACATCAGCTCGAAGTACACGAAACTGCGGAAGCGCTAGCAAAACAAGGTTTATTTAATCCGCTTATGAATGAATTCTTAAGCATGATTGCGAAAAAATAAATAGATTACTTCTTAACTAACTTCTGATCGGATTCCGTAAAATTCTCTTCAATATTCTCTAATGATTTCTCAAAAATATCGATGAAGTCTTGTCCGTAAATGTTGCGCAAGATAGCGATAAGTTCGATATTTTCTGGGAACTTACCATAGAAATTACGAAGTGCAAGAGCCCCATTAAATACAGAGTTATTTTCAGGATCATACTCCTCCATTAAGCGAAGTAGTAATTCTTCTCCTTTGTCTGTAATCTCAATGTACGTATTTCGTTTATCATCTTCTTTTTTCGAGAATACAAGATAGCCGCGTTCTTCCAGCTTTTTCGAGAAGTTAAACGCCGTTGATACGTGCATAACTCCAAACTTAGCAATCTCAGAAATAGAAGCCCCTTTTAAATGATAAGCGATTGACAAAATATGATGCTCATTAATGTTTAAATCGTAAGGCTTAATCCACTGTTGCCAATCTTTCTCTACACATTTCCATAACGCTTTCGATAATTGAGCAATGCGTTGGCTGAAAATCATCGCTTCTTTTACCGAGTAATCTTTTTCTCCACTTTTCATTTACTCACCCACTTTAACATTCTTTTTCATTACTATCTATTATGCCAGTAAAGTAAAAATTAATAAAGTCTTTTTGTGAGAATTGTGAAAATTTTTCGGAAAAATGACATTCTATACAAATCATGCATAACTATGGAAGCGTTTTATGAGTCGTGAATACATGTGTTGTCCTTACCTGTTAAGTGATAACATATATTGTAAATGCATAAAAACACGGCATATCTGTGTGATATGCCGTGTTAAGGTCAATTTATATAAAAAATATTTGTTATATGCAAAAAACTAAGCAGGAATTTGTTTACGCTTTTTCCGGAACAGCTTCTTGTAGTTTCTCAATTGATTTTTGAATGTCCAAAATTTCTTGCTCAATATGTCGTTTGTTTTGAGAAATATCTTGCTTCCAGTTAGAAAGCGTGTCTTGCATATCTTCTTTTAATTCTTGAAACACTTCTTTACCTTCCGAAGCAGTTTCAACGATTTGACGTTTTAATAATTTTGTATCAGCTGTAATATCAGCTAAAGTCTTTTTAATATCAGTTCCTTTTTCTTTCAGCTTACCGCGCATAGCTTTACCAGAAGAAGGAGTAGAGAAAAGAACGGCTAATCCAGCAACTGCTCCGCCGCAAATGACACCTGTAATAAAGGATTTAGCTTTTGACATAAAAGGAAACCTCCTTATTTTTTGTTCGTATTCATGATGTGAAAAAATATGCATATCTTTAAGACAAGGGAAAGAAAAGTGTGCAGTGCACAGTCCCCGGCATCTTGAATGGAGAAACAAGCCATGCAAGATGTAATCACTTTAGGAAAGTGGCTTGTTATGTATTACTTCTTATTATAGTGTCACTATTCCACACTATTTGCAATTGTACTTGCGATTTTTTGTAAATTTTCCATTGTGTATTCATTTTGATGTGATTTCCAAACAGCACCGAAACCATCGTTTTCACCATAGCGTGGAATTAAATGAAGGTGGAAGTGGAACACAGTTTGTCCAGCTTTTTCACCGTTATTGTTAAGTAGGTTAAAGCCAACTGGATTAAACTCTGCTTTAATCGCATTTGCGATTTTCGGAACGACAGAAAAAATGTGTGATGCGATTTCTGGCGTTAACGCAAAAATGTCTTGTTTGTGAACTTTTGGAATAACAAGAGTATGTCCTTTTGTTACTTGACTAATATCTAAAAATGCAAGCACATGTTCATCTTCGTATACTTTTGAGCAAGGGATTTGCCCGTCAATAATTTTACAAAAAATACAATTGTCCGCTGTATGGTTCATTGATCTCATCCTTTCAAGTAGCCTTAGCCGTATTTTACCATAATTATATAAGAGAACAAACACGAAAAACAGGAAGCTGACTCAGCTTCCTGTTTTCTGAAGAGGGATTGAAAAAGCATTATCGTAATTTACGTTTCGCAGACACCTCATTTATTTAAGAAATGCACGGTAAATCGGCTAAAGTTTCTGCCGTAGACACCCCATTTTCAAGTGAAATGAATTGCAATCTTTATAAAAGGAAATTGTTTATTTTTTAAAACAGTATATGCTCTTTCGGAGACACCCCGTTTCTAAAATGAAACAAATGATCTGGTTATGTGTAAATTTCTTTGTCCAACATGGACACCCCATTTCATGATGACTTCACTATGTTGTTGTACTCATCAATTGGTGGTTGCTTTTTCAATGTGTTCCTTCTTCACTAATTATGATGTCCGCTTTCGTAAAAATATATGCTAACAAATTTAAATTTTTTTTTGAGGGCATCGATACTATGTAGTACGGCGCTATTTTTGGTAAGATGAATATAGAATGAATACTAATGAAGAAAGTGGTGTCGTATGAGCGAGTTATTGCGTGTAGAAAATGTTACAGGAGGATATACGAAACGACCTGTACTAAAAGATGTTTCGTTCTCTGTGAATAAAGGCGAACTTGTCGGCTTAATCGGTTTAAATGGAGCCGGGAAGAGTACGACAATTAAACATATTATCGGTTTAATGGAACCGAAAAAAGGAACTGTCACAATTAACGGGAAAACAATTCGTGATGATATGACAGCGTACCGTTCTAGTTTTTCGTTCATCCCAGAAACACCAGTATTATATGATGAGCTAACGCTAGAAGAACATTTGAAATTAACAGCGATGGCGTACGGTGTCGATGAACAACAATATGAAGAACGTGTAGGACAACTATTACAAGAATTTCGCATGAAAAATCGTTTGAAATGGTTTCCATCTCATTTCTCAAAAGGGATGAAACAAAAAGTAATGATTATGAGTGCCTTTTTAGTGGAACCATCTCTTTACATTGTGGACGAACCTTTCGTTGGGCTTGATCCGTTAGCGATTCAATCACTCCTTCAAATGATGGATCAAATGAAAAAGAGCGGTGCAGGTATTTTAATGAGTACACATATTTTAGCGACGGCAGAGCGTTATTGTGATTCGTTTATTATTTTGCATCAAGGCGAAGTAAGAGCGAAGGGAACATTATCTGAACTGCAATCACAGTTTAATATGCCAGGTGCAACGTTAGATGATATTTATATTGCATTAACGAAGGAAGAAGATTATGAATAGCACAGCATTATGGAAAGAACGATTTCGTCACTTTCTAAAAGAAGTTCGTACATATAGTAAATACGTATTTAATGATCATTTGAAATTTATTTTCGTATTTATCATCGGCGCAGGAGCGTATTATTATCAGCAATGGTTACAAACGTTAACACCTTCATTTCCGACAGCGCTTGTTATGGCAGTGTTGCTCGGACTCGTATTAACGGCCGGATCCATTCAAACGTTATTAAAAGAAGCAGATCTCGTTTACTTGCTGCCAGTTGAAGAAAAGTTAAAACCGTACTTTACAAAGGCATTTCTCTTTACGTTTATGATTCAGTTATACATAATCGCAATCGTAGCGGCAGCGCTTGCCCCGTTATACTTCCAGCAAATGAAGCAAACAGGAGCGGCTTACATATGGATTGTACTCGCGTTTGTCATTGTAAAAGCGTGGAACTTATTCGTCGCATGGGAAAAATCATTTTTAACAGATCAAAATATACAAAGAGCTGATTGGTTCATTCGTTTTATTTTAAACGGTTTATTTGTGTACTTCCTTGTAGAGCGTACTTCCGTTATTTTTGTTGGCGGAATCGTCCTTCTCATGGTGTTATACCTTGTAGTACTGCATCAAATGGTGAAGGGAAAGCCGCTAAACTGGGAGTACTTAATTTCTGAAGAAGGTAAGAAGATGATGCTGCTGTACCGCATCGCGAACATGTTCGTTGATGTACCAGCATTAAAAGAAAGAGTAGCACGTAGAAAATGGCTTGATTTCATTCTTTCGATGATTGGTGAGAAGCGTACATATTTATACTTATATACGAGAACGTTTTTACGATCTGGTAACTATTTCGGCTTATATGTGCGCCTGCTCGCGCTTGGAGGAGTTATTCTTTACTTCATTCCGTTTTTATATGGACGATTTATCGTAAGCCTTATTTTCCTATACTTAATCGGTTATCAGCTATTAACTTTATGGAAGCATCACCGCATGAAGATTTGGCTTGATTTGTATCCGGTAGGGGGAGAAGAGAAGAAGAAAGATTTTCTTGTCTTATTAAATGCGATCCTTATTACCGGCAGCGTTGTATTTACAGTTATATTCGCCCTTGCGACGAAAGATTTCATGATGACGGGAATTTTACTAGTCGTAAGCATAGTATTTAGTATCGGTTTCGTTTATCAATACGGGGCGAAACGTATTGAGCGTTTAAATTGAAGGGAATGAACCTATGATTACATACGAAGAGAAGGTTATAAAAGAATTGGAGCAGTGGAAAGCTACATTCATGAAAGATTCTTCTATGATGACACGGTTCTCTAAGAAAGTGCAGACGAAAGTGCAACAGCTTATTCCGGCGAAAGTGCAAAAAGTATTAACGGAAACGATTCGGATGATGGTGCAAACGATTAGTGCTGGATCAAACTTTATAAAGCCGAAATTAAAAGAGACGAACTGGTCATTGCAAAGAAGAGACGACGAAGTACGTAAAAAAATGGATGAGTACAAAAAAATAGCAGCGGCAGAAGGAGCAGGGACGGGAGCTGGCGGTATTCTCCTTGGCCTTGCTGATTTTCCGCTTTTACTCGGCATTAAAATTAAATTTTTATTCGATGCCGCAACATTGTACGGATTTGATACAAGTAACAAAGAAGAGCGCCTTTTTATCCTTCACGTTTTTCAACTTGCCTTTTCAAGTGACGATCACCGAAAAGAAATATGGAAAGCAATCGAAACGTGGGATACAGAAGAAGAAAATCATATGGACTGGGAAAAGTTCCAAACAGAGTACCGAGACTATATCGATTTAGCAAAAATGCTTCAGCTCGTACCAATAATCGGTGCCCCGGTCGGCGCATATGCGAACTATCAATTACTGCAAAGGCTCGGAGAAGTGACGATGAATTGTTATCGTATGCGAATACTTAATAGAAATTAGAAAGAAAGCATCCTACATGTGTAATGTAGGATGCTTTTTTAGAAGTTAATGCCGTTATAGCCAACTCCGACTACAATCAATACGATAAAGAGCACAATGAGTACTATATACCCACTACTAACGCTCTTACCGTCTTGTCCAGCTTCACCGCCACCAGTGCCACCACTACCGCCTTTACCGCCAAGTCCCATAGGAATATCCTCCTTATTGTTATATGTTGCTTTTACTTTATACTTTTCTTTATTTACCAATAAATTCCTCCTGGAACGCTAACTAACTTGCAAATCATTTCGTTTCATTTTATAATTTACTTACCGACCGGTAAGTAAAAATAAGTGAGGTACAGTATGACAAAGAATTTACAAACATCGCAAAACATTGTAGAGGCATCATTTAAACTCATGGCAGAGCACGGCATTGAGAAAATGAGCCTTTCCATGATCGCGAAAGAGGTAGGTATTTCAAAACCGGCTATTTATTATCATTTTTCTTCTAAAGAAGCGTTAGTTGATTTTTTATTTGAAGAAATTTTTTCTGGGTATCATTTCGTGAGTTATTTCAATAAAGAACAATATACGAAAGAAAACTTTGCAGAAAAATTAATTGCCGATGGTTTACATATGCTCTCTGAGTATGAAGGCCAAGAAGGAATATTACGTGTTATAAATGAATTCATCGTAACTGCGGCGCGAAATGAAAAGTATCAGAAACGCTTATTTGAAATACAAGAAAATTTCTTAAATGGTTTCCACGATTTATTGAAGAAAGGTGTAGAACTTGACGTTGTGTCACAACATGCAACGGAAGAAAATGCTCATACGTTAGCGCTCGTAATCGATAATATGAGTAATTACATGCTGATGGGATTCCAGTTAAAGTATAAAGAAATTTGGATTCAAAATGTGAAAAACGTAATGAAGGAGGAATAAAAGTGAAAATGCAAAAAAACTGGTGGCTCGGTTTTCTTGGGTTCATTGGAGTGTATAAAATTCCAGGCATGATAGAAGCTTTTCAAGCGGATGGAAGTTGGATGAAGCTAATCGGTTTCATTTGGCTACTGTGGTTCGGATATTTTATTCCCGAGAAGAAAGAAGATTGAATTTCAATTCCCTGTAAAGTTATGTAAAATATAATTTGAGAGTATTCATATATTAGATTACTAGATTTGGAGTGGTTACATGGATCCATTGAAGAATGAAATTCACCCTGACATGGTCAAGGTGTGGAAAGTTCGTGCTGTCATTGAAGAAGGGATTGGTATCCTCGTTATTTTAGCTTACCTTTTCCTCATGATAAAGTTTGATTGGTGGGCGTGGATTTTGTATGTGATGATTGGGCTAACAGTTGCGTTCGCACCATTTTCGTACTTCTTATTCCCGAAACTACGTCAACGTTATTACAGTTATCAATTAAATGAAGAAGAGCTTGAAATTCAGCACGGTCTTTTCGTCGTAAAGCGCGTATTAGTGCCGATGATTCGTGTACAACACGTGACGATTGAACAAGGGCCGATTATGAGAAAATATGGCTTAGCAGAATTACACATTTCAACGGCGGCAACTTCTCACAGCATCCCAGGCTTAACGATGTATGAAGCGGAAATGTTGAAAACGAAAATCGCAGAATTAGCGAAAGTGAGTGATGAGGATGTATAAGAGGCAGCATCCCATTACGATGTTATTAGAATTAAAAATAACAGACTTTATACCACTCATTATTTTCATGTTTAGCTTAAACGGAAAATTCCCGTTTTGGTATTTAATTCCCGCTGGATTCGGTTTACTCACCGTTTTTTCAGCGTTTGAAAAATGGTACTACACAACATATTGGGTTGAAAATAACGTATTACATGTGAAACAAGGGCTCTTTGTGAAGAAGGAGAGCTATTTAAATAAAGAACGTGTTCAAACGATTAACACAAGTTCTAACGTGTTATATCAAATGCTCGGTTTAAAGAAAATTCAGATTGAAACAGCTGGCGGAGGCGATGATGCAGAAGTTAGCTTAGCTGGTATTACAGTAGAAGAGGCAACAGAGCTTATTGCAATGCTAAATGAGCCAACTCCAGAAGTGAAAGCAGAAGATACATCAGAAAAAGTAGTCGAAAAAGAAAGCGTTACAGAAGAAAAACAAGCGACAGAATACAAATTAACTTGGAAAGAAATTTTATTAGCATCTGTTACATCTGGTCAGTTTGGACTATTATTCTCATTAATCTTTTTCGTGTACCACCAAGTAGATGAGTACATTCCAAAATGGATAGAGAATGGCGTAAAGTCGTATGTAATGGAACATGATATATATGGCTGGATTTTCATGGTAGCCATTTTGATCGTCCTTTCGTGGATTATATCGACAATCGGTTATGCGCTAAAACATGGAGATTTCACAGTGAATCGAAGGAATGACGAAGTCCGCATTTCGCAAGGTTTGCTTGAAAAGAAAGAGCTTGTACTAAAATTGCACCGTATTCAAGGTATTACGATAAAAGAAAGTATTTTGCGTCAGCCATTCGGTTATTGTGCTGTACAAGTAGAAGTGATTCAAAGTAAAGGACTGGGGGACGAGAAAGAAAAAGTTACGTTGCATCCTATCATTCGAAAAGATCGCGTACAACAGTTACTCGCACATTTACAACTACCATATGAACTGAATAAAAACATTATTTCATTACCAAAAGCAGCATTACGCCGCTATCTCATTGATAGTTTTATATTCTTCGCTATGCTAGCAATCCCGCTTACTGGAATAAGTATATACTTTGAAAAGTATTACATCATGTGGGCATTAATTCCGCTAGCAATCCTCATCTTTACACTTGGATACGCAACATTTAAAACAAATGGTTACTGTGTAAACGGAGAGCAAATTACGCTTGTATATCGCAGCGTCGGCAAATATACAGGGCTTGTTAGAAGAAGGCACGTCCAATCAATGGAAAAGACACAATCATATTTCCAGCGCCGAGCGGATTTATGTACGTATAAGTTCTCTAACGCATCATCCAATTATAAACTAGAGCATACGAGAGTAGCAGATGCGGAGAGAATGCAGGATTGGTATAAGAAGAGATTAAGTGCGGATTAAATAGAATGGCTCGTCTTTTACGGAAGACGGGGCGAATGAAGTCTCGTTAAGACAAGCACAGAAAAATTTCATTGCATTTGGTGCTTGCGAGGAATGTTTTGTGAAATCAGTTAGAAAGCCGACTAGTGAAGATGTGAAGGATGCTAGTTGGAAACAAATTTGTTAAATAGCTTAAAATAAAAATGTTATTACTCAATGTAACAGGAGTAATAACATTTTTTTATGTAGTGAATAAAGAATTAACGCCGTCTTACAAGATAAAACAGTAAAGATGATACAGTAATAGGAAGGCCAGTATCCAGAAAAGCTTCTAAATAAAAGGATAAAAAATCTCTGTCGTTAAACCACATAAAGAATAAATGATTGTAAGAAATACCTAACAATATAAATAAAGGAATTCCGATCTTTAATTCGTGACTTCTTTTTATTTTTCTATAACAAAATTCACCAAATAAACAACCGATAAGAAAAGGGATGCTTCCAAGAATTGGAAACATAATAATAGATACCCAAATCGGTCCCCAGGAGTCAGCATAATTTGGAACTAGTGTATACTATAAAACGTTCACAATGATAGAAAAAACCAGTAAGCATATTAAATAACTAATAGAGAATTTTTCCAATGGAATCAGCCTTATAAAATTCCACTTTATTTTTATGAAAATATAAACCTCTTTAAATTATAGATTAGATATATAAGGATAATCAATTTTTATACATTTCGTGTTTATGGATATATTTTCAATGAATATAAAAGTATAGATGTATAGTCAACTTTCGGTATTTAATGTTATCATATTGAATGATATGGAAATTTTTAATAGAAGAAGCAACGAACAATTCAAAGGCAATGAAGCTTTTGTTGTATAAAGAAAATATTTATTATTACTCAGCGATATTAAAAATAAGGTACGTATTTATATAAATTTAGTAGAAATGGGGTTTTAAAAAGGAATGAGTACAAGTATAACACGGCAAAAGATTTTAGAAGCCGCTTCTCAAATTGTGCAATGTAAAGGGGTTGCTAAGTTAACTTTAGAAGCGGTAGCAAAAGAGGCGGGGATAAGTAAAGGTGGATTGTTGTATCACTTTTCAAATAAAGAAGCTTTAATAGAGAGCATGATACTCAAAGGGACGGAGGAGTATCAAGACGCTATTCACAATAAAGTAGCGGAAGACTTAGAGAAGAAAGGAAGGTGGGTACGTTCTTTTGTAGAGGAAAGATTAAGTAATGAGAGAAGAGTAGAAGAGCTGGGTAGTAGTATGATGGCAGCATTAATGCTAAAACCTGAATTACTTGAACCGTTACAACAATCATTTCAGCAACTGCAACATAAAATAGAAAATGATGAGATAGATTCAGTTTGTGCCACAATTATTAGATTAGCGGCAGATGGATTATGGTATTCGGAATATTTAGGGGTTGGAAGACTAAGCCCCGAATTAAGAGAGAAAGTGATTCAAGCTCTTATTTGCAATTCGTATAAATAGAATATACGAACTATATAATGTAAAATAATTCACCATTGCTTATTTAATGCACTGGTGAATTATTTTTTTTATTAGAAAAATAGAACAATTTCATAGAGTATTGAATTATAACCGTCCAGACGGTATAGTAATATTTGGTTTAAGAGGAAAATGAAACAAAAAAAGAATAAAAAATATTTTTAGCACACTATTCGAAAGGATAGGCCGCAAAGCTTAGAGTCTACGGTAATACATATTGGTTACTAAGATCGTCTGGTTGCACATTTTTGATGCAACCGGACGGTCTTTTTTTGTTATATAAATATAAAAAATAGGAGGGAATTATGCAAATGAAAAGTACTAAAAGGTATATTTCGATGGTTTCATTAGTTTTTCTAGTATTATTTTCAGTGCTAAATGTGTGGGCTCCAGTTATTCAAGCCGCTGTGATAAAAAATCCAGTGGACGAGATTAATATCTCCCGTACTGATGGTACAACGTCTGAACCATATCAAGCCTCAGATGGTATGAAAGTAGAAGTGAAGTGGTCAGCTAAAGAAAAAATAAAAAGTGGAGATCAATTCACAATTGATATGCCAAAAGAATTTAGAAAAGATCTTATGAATATGAGTTTTCCTTTAAAAGATGCTGAAGGAAAAACAGTTGGTACATGTGAGATGAAAAAGGGTCTATTGACATGTACTATGGGTGATTACGTAGAAGGAAAGAATAACATTAAAGGTTCTTTATTCGTAGAATTCTACTTTGGGCTAGAAGCATATGATGGTGTCAAAGAAATTCCATTAGAATTTAACGTTGATGGTCAAATCGTTAATAAAGAAGTAAGTGTAAATAATACGACAGAGAGACCGAAGCCACAGCCCAATACAGATAATCTATTGAAATGGGGTTCTTATAATCAAGAAGATCCGTCCATTGCTGATTGGCTTGTATATGTAAATGCAACTGGAACAGAAATGCAAGATCTTAAATTAACAGACACATTAGGACCTGGGCATGAATTAATTACAGATAGCTTAGTATTAGAAGAGGCTGTATTTGAAGATGGCTATGCACCAACAAATATTAAGCCAGCAGATTTATCTAAAATTAAAATTAATGCAACGAAAACTGGATTTACAATTGAATTTCCAGACAGTTCAAAAGGTTATATTTTAAGATATAAAACAAAAATTACTAATCCTGCTGCAAAGCCTCATAAAAATACAGTGAAATTAGAAGGTAAAAATATTGTAACTGAAGAAAAAGTTGGAGAAGTATTTGTAAGTGGTGGGGGAGGAACCGGTTCAGGTGACGATAATCCACCTAGCATTGAAAAAAATATAGTTGATGAGAATGGTAAGCTTGTAGAGAATCAGCAGTTAACACAAATGGATCAAGCTATTCAATACCAAGTTGGTACACATATACCGAAAAACCCGTCTAATTATACGTCAATGGTAATTAGTGATGATTTAGAAGATGTTTTAGAAGTATTAGAGGCAAAAGTATATGATCAAAATGGTCAAGATATTACTTCTAAAGGAACGTTAAATATAGATAAACAAAAGAGTGAAGTAACATTTACGTTTGGTGATAATTTTGACTATAAGTCATATGAAGACCAGGTAATTAACCTCAGCATTAAGGCGAAAATTAAAGCTAATGCAGATTTATCTTCTTACGTAGATAAGAAGATTCCTAATAAAGCGGAATTACATTTTGATGATAAAACATTAACATCGAAAGAAGTAACTGTTACGCCGCCTGAAGCTCCAAAAGAAGGTACAGTATCGATTCATAAAATAGATGCTGAGAATCCGAACAAAGGGTTAAAAGGTGCTGAATTTGAAGTTCGAAATAGTGCAAATGAAGTTGTTGCAAAATTGATAACGGACGAAAACGGCTTTTCAGTACCTCAAACTTTAGCTCCTGGGACGTATAAAATTTATGAAACAGTAGCGCCAGAAGGGTATCAAAAATTAATGATTCCAGTAGAGGTTACACTTCAAGCTGGAGAAACAAAAGCAATTGAAATTAAAAATACTTTGCAAAAGGGTCAAATTGAATTAAAGAAAATTGATTCAGAAAATGGTGAAAAACCATTAGCAAATGCAGAGTTTGATATAGTAAAAGACGGTGTAGTAGTTGAGCATATTATTACAGATAAAGATGGTAAGGCAATTTCTAAACCGTTAGCGCCAGGAAAATATATTTTAAAAGAAACGAAAGCGCCTGAAGGATACCAATTAAAAGAAACAGAATTCGAAGTAAATGTAACAGGGGACGGTATATTCCCGATAACAGTAGAAAATGCAATGACAGATAAAGGTAATGTAGAAATTTCAAAGGTGGACAAAGAAAACGGTTCAGTATTAGCGGATGTCGAATTTGAAGTCCAAAATGAGAAAGGTGAAGTAGTAAGAAAAGTAACGACGGATAAAGAAGGAAAGGCAATCGTTTCAGATCTTTCAGTAGGAAAGTACAAATTAGTAGAAACGAAAAGCTTACCAGGTTACAAGAAACTAACAGAGCCAGTATCGTTTGAAATTACAAAAGGTATGACGAAAGTCCTATCATTAAAAGTAGAGAATGAACAGTTAGAAAACGGTTCAGTAGAAATCACAAAAGTAGATAAAGACAGCCAGAAAGCATTAAAAGGCGTAGTTTTCGAAGTACGAGATGAAAAAGATAAAGTAGTCAAAGAGGTAACAACAGATAAAGAAGGAAAAGCAAACGTTTCAGATCTTTCAGTAGGAAAGTACAAATTAGTAGAGACGAAAAGCTTACCAGGTTATAAGAAACTAACAGAGCCAGTGTCATTTGAAATTACAAAAGGTATGACGAAAGTCCTATCATTAAAAGTAGAGAATGAACAGTTAGATAAAGGTTCAGTAGAAATCAAAAAAGTAGATAAAGACAGCCAGAAAGCATTAAAAGGCGTAGTCTTCGAAGTACGAGATGAAAAAGATAAAGTAGTAAAAGAAGTAACAACAGATAAAGATGGAAAAGCAACAATTGATGATTTATCAGTAGGAAAGTATAAATTAGTTGAAAAAGAAAGTTTACCAGGTTATAAGAAATTAATAGAGCCGGTATCGTTTGAAATTACAAAAGGCATGACCGAGGTCTTATCATTAAAAATAGAAAATGAAATGGTAGATACGGGGAATGTAGAAATAACAAAGATAGACAAAGATAATAAAGCACCGTTAGCGGGAGTAACGTTCGTTGTCCAAGATGAGAAAGGTAACGAAGTTAAAAAAGTAACGACAGATAAAGAAGGAAAAGCAAATGTTTCAGATTTATCAGTAGGAAAGTATGAATTAGTAGAGGTAGAAAGTTTACCTGGTTATAAAAAGTTAGAAAAACCAGTATCATTTGAAATTAAAAAAGGCATGACCGAAGTCCTATCATTAAAAGTAGAAAATGAAATGGTAGATACGGGGAATGTAGAAATCACAAAAATAGATAAAGACAGTAAAGCACCATTAGAAAA
>NZ_JAEHBQ010000031.1:0-50066 GCF_016483555.1 Bacillus cereus group sp. N14 | reverse complement strand
TTTCCAAATGCCCAAGCATCATATCCCATTGTATTCATCGCTACCATCATTGGAGATTGTGGCTTATCATTGAATAATTCTACTGAGTTTCCTTGAATTGTGTCCCCGGCATCTAATAATATGGTATTCGGATTTTCTTGACGTACTTTCTTTATAACCGTATAAAGCTGCGTTAAACTTCCACTCATATTTGCACCATCAAGTGCATAATCCCAAGGCATAAATCTACCATGAATATCTGCAGTACCCAATAATGTAATATTAACATCAGATTCCTCAGCTTTAGAGATACCTGGTTTGACTGTTACTGCTGTTACAAGAAACATAAGAATTACAAAATAACATACATAGTTCTTCCATTTCATTTTTTGCATAATAACAATATTTCTCCCCTTTTTGTACTGCCATAAAGTTGCTTGAACCTTAAAAATGTAACTTATTATTTGGAAAACTTCAACTACAAAAGAGAATTTTTTGAGTGGTTCTGGTGCAAAAATAAAATAAAAGAGAATAAAGTACATATATCCCTGACAGAATTGTATTTTATTTCTCTCATGAGATTTAGCTTATGATGCTAATTCAACTGTACTTAGAGTTTCTTTCCTAGTGGATATCCTCCCTTTACACAATCTAATGAACAAACAGCCTTAGACCTTTCCTTAATTAACTATAATCAAATGAATTACGTCAGCCATTCATTCTTATCAAAAAACAATAGAACAGGAGTATGAATTATACATTCATACTCCTGTTCTATTGTTTTTGGTACATATATACTTATTTTCACTTAGTGAATTTTATATTGACCAGATATTTGTTCTTGCGCCATACGAACTAAGCGCTTTGTAATTTCTCCACCTACTGAACCATTTGCTCGTGCTGTCGAATCTGGCCCAAGTGTAACGCCAAACTCCTGAGCAATTTCATATTTCATTTGCTCAATAGCGCTTGCTGCGGCTGCTATCAAAATTTCGTTTGAATTATTATTTTCGCGAATTTGCATTTCTTACACACCTCCATGATTTATGGTAATATCATGCTCTACTTCCAGTAAAATATGCAAAAAATTATTCCGTTAGCTGTATAATTCAAATACCAAAACCTCATTACCTCTATTTAAAATGAAATACTTTTTAACCCTTAAAACAAAAAGAACTTGTAGGAATCTCTACAAGTTCTTTTTAGTTTCAGGTGAATATACGAGACAAACTATCTTACAGATTCATCATAGAAACTACAGGGGTAATGCTTTGACAAATATATTATATAACAAATATTAACAGTCATAAATTTAAATTTTGAAAATTATGTGAATTAAGAACGGAATTAGCTTTTTTCTTAACTATTATTAATTTCGTTTACTACTAACTTCTTTTTCCTTAAATAAACTGCTCGATCCGATTTTTTTGCAACTTCTTGTGAATGCGTAACTACAATTACACATTTATCCTCTTGATGAGCTAGCTCCTGAAACAACTCAATAATTTCATTTGCTGTTTCTCCATCAAGGTTTCCTGTTGGTTCATCAGCAATCAATAAATCGACATTGCAAGATAGTGCTCGAGCAATTGCTACACGTTGTTGTTGTCCACCACTTAGTTGCAAGACATTTCGTTTCGCTTCTACTTCTGTGAGTCCTACCTTCTCTAATAATTCTAATGCTCTTGCTTTTTTATTTTGTACCTTCACACCTGTAATTTCCATTGCCGTTAGTACATTCTGAAGAGCGGTCATATAGGTAATCAAATTATAAGATTGGAAAATTACGGATACATTTTGATTACGGTATCGATCCAAACCAATTTTTCGAATATCCTTGCCATTATATAGTACATAACCGTTTTTAGGTATGTCCAGCCCACAACCTAAGCTAAGAGTTGTGGTTTTGCCAGATCCAGAGGGCCCTAAAATCGTGTAAAAATGCCCTTTTTGAAAAGAAAAATTAACATTATCTAGTATCGTTACTTTTTTCCCGTTACTTTCATAATAATAATCTAGGTTTTTAAATTGTAAAATCGTCTCCATATCGAGCCTCCTTATTCATCTTTTAAAAGAATTTGTTTTGGATTTAAGCGTAGAATAGATAATGCTGGAAGAAGCGTTGCTAATATAGCAATAGCTAGTCCAATTCCCCCCATTTTTCCTACATCTTCTCCCGTTACACTTACATCAATTTTATCAATTGGATCTTCGTTTTGGTTTTGTGGAGTACCACCAGCTCCAACCATCATTACACTACCATTTTGTGAATTGTCTTTTTCTTCGCTTGCTGTAGCAATTTCACTCGAAAGTAAGTTATTCCCTACGAATTGAGAAACTTTAGCTCCTGTTGTTAGGGATAATCCTAACGCTAAAATAGCAATACATACTACTTCTACTACGAACTGCGCCATCAGTTTCCATTTTTTCTCTCCAATGGACAATAAAATCCCCATTTCCTTACGACGTGCTTTAATCGATAACATAATGATTAATCCTAAGATAATCGCACCTGCAATAGATACCATATAGATAATCATTTGAGACGTAGAAGCGATATTTTCGATAGGGCCAATCATTTGTTTGTACAATGAATCTTGTGCATCTAGCTTAAAATAATTAAAATCAATATCAGATTTTTTTGCTTCTTCTTTAAATGCATCAATGTCTTGTGGATCGTTCAATAAGTACACAACTTGAATACTACTACTCATACCTTCATCTGTTTCTAATTTTTTCAAAGTAGAGTAAGGCATATATAGTTTATTAGCTGGATTCATCATAGGAGGGGGATTTTGACCCATTGGTTGCTCATTCGTTTCGTAAATACCGATAATTTCAACTTCAAGAGTTTCCTTCTTATCCCCTGATTGAACTTTAACTTTATCTCCTACTTTCAAATTGTTTTGTTCCGCTAATCGTTTTTCCATTAAAGCTACATTCTGATTTTGCATCTGTTCTGTAATTGGTTTTCCATCAACGATTTTACTTTTTCCATTTTTAAAACTTTCTTGTAATAAAGTCTTGCGAACTCCTTCTATTATAAGAGAAGAATTCATATCTATTTCTGAACCTGAACCTGATCCTCCCACCATTGCAACGTTACCTTTTCCTTTTCCTTCTCCTTCTGAAGCTCCTACTAACTTAAACCCATCCGCAATTCCGAAATTATTGGTTATATAATTATAGTCTTTTACATGCTTGGACTTCGCTAATTTGTCTGCTTCTTTTGTGCTGAGCTTCGGCGGCTTAGGCATCTCGCCAGTTTCCCTAGCTTGTTGACCTAATTTGTCAAAATCAAGACCTAAAGTGACATCTGCACCTAGTTTTTTTCTTGCTGCATCAGCAGCTTTTTTTGATGCATTTTGGATTGTGAATCCTGCCAGCACCAAATTTGTAACAATCAGGAAGACTGCCATCAAAATTAATGATGTTCCTATTCTTTTTTTCATACTGAGAATTGCGCGTTTTATAAAATTCATTTTTCCTAACCTCCTTGATAGCTATTATTCTATATACGCTATCTAGAGTTTGTATGGAGTTACTCAGTAGTTTATCTAGAGATATATGGAGTTTATGTGTACTTATTCATTGACCTTAGCAAGAAAAACTGGAACACAAATTAGAATACGCAATCGATTTTGAATATTGGTAGAGAGCCAGTCCATTAATGTGGAGTGAGGACGAATGGAATGATCGTACATATAAAAACTAGTAAAATAGAAAAAACCACCGAAAGGTGGCTGTTACGCTGCACGTGTTTGATCCATTAATTTCACGGTTTTTGTTAGTTTTTCACCATTTCGATAAACGGTTACTTTAATTGTATCCCCAAATTTTTTCTTTTCATATAAATATTTACGGAATTGAACGACATTTTCTATTTTTTGTTCATCCAATGCAATCACAACATCATACTGTTGTAAAAAAATAACCTGTTTTTTTATAGGATTCATTCCTATTGTTTTCTGTTTGATTTGTACCAGCGTGTCCCATTGTGAACATTCCTTTCACCTTTTATTTCACTTGAATATTTTAATTTTCATATTTGAATTACGATGTATGGATGTGATATTTAGGACTCACCATTTCCCAAAAATAAAACGGTATCTTTAGGCATGGTTTAGACATAAATTAACTGTTTTTCTCATAGAGGGAATTGTATAATTTAATTTTCATATAACTGCATATAAGTTTTTTAAAATAATTTTGAACAAATCTCTAAAAAAAGAGCCTATTCGGCTCTCATCAAATCAATTATTCAATGTACATAGCATGTTATACGGGTGTTTGCACAAAGCAGCAAGAAGGAATCATAACCTCAATTAGGTTCTTTACTCTTTTTTGAGACTCCCACGGCTAAAGCCGCAAGCCCTACACCTAACGGTGTGACGGGTGGGATTCTTGAATGACTAAACGTTCGCAGTCCATTTCTGTTTTGAACAGCCTTCTAGATGAGGGCATCTCATTGCCCCTCCTAAGACAGTGCATATAGCATCTTAGGCTGATTGACTATTACCATCAATCACAGGTGCATATCGAATATTCATAGCACCGACTAAATCACGATGCTTTTCAAATCCGCACTTACACTTGTATTTTCTGTCTTGTGCCTTGTTCTTTTTAGAACAGTTTGGACATGTTTGACTTGTGTATGCAGGATTTACATACTCAACTTTAATACCTTCTAAATTCGCTTTGTATTCAATGAATTGAGATAGACGATAAAATGACCAAGTATGCAAATTCTTTTCGTTTTTACGACTTGTTCTTGTCGTCTGTCTAATGTTCGCCAATTGTTCTAAGCGAATGACAAAAATCTTATTTTCTTTAGCAAAATTTACAATTGCACGACTTATTTTATGGTCTTGGTCTTTCATATATCGCTGTTCTTTATCATCAAAATTACGAATCGCATTCAATTTCTTCGATTCACCCAATTTCTTACGTTTTGATTTAAACATACGTCTGACATATTTGTTTTGTCTGCCACTACCAAAGAATCGAGTTTTTTCATCATCCGTCACTGCCACAGCAGGAACTTTCAACCCTAAGTCTACACCCATAATTTTTGTTCCTATTTTTTCAGCGGTAGGAATGGTGACAGAAATTTGGGCAATCCATTTGTTTGATTTTTTCGTGATGCGAAGCGTGCCCAATTTGTGTTTTAACAAATCAAAATTACGGTTGTGTTTATCAATCAATAAGGCACGAACAGACACTTTCTTTGTTTTGCCATCTATCATTAAAGGTAGACGGATATAGGTGAAATCAAACGAATAGTTTTGATTGTTCCACACACAAATGGGTTTCTTTAATACTGGTATTATTTTATATTTTGCCTTCTTTACTTTTTGAAACACACTCTTAGCGTCTTTGATAGTTTGATTTTTTACTGCACTTGGAAGGTTTACAGGAACATCTTTTGTAGTCTTTTTAGTTGTTTTCTTTTCGGCAACCATTTCAGATACAAGTGCGTTGATTGTAGAGATATATTCTTTTCCCATAGCATTTAAGATGGAAGCCTGTTCTTTTGTAGGAAGTAGCTTGATTTTTACTGTTACAGCTTGGTACATTTTTCTTCACCTAAATCCTTAAGAAATCTGGCTCTTTTAAGACTTTTGTATTCGTCTAAAGTTATATCTCTCACAATTGACCACGAACCAAGCCACATCATTTCTCTGATATAACCATTCGGAATTTTAATTTGGGAAGTATCACAAGTATTTCTCTCACACAGAACAAACAAGGCTTTATTGTAGTCATCTTTATATTCTCTGTTAAATTTATGGTCTTTCATAAATTGTTCAAATCCGCAATTACTACATTTAATTTGCACCTTTCTCAGCCCCTTGTCTTTTGTTGTTCCACATATCGTTTAATAGTCGCACTCGATACATTTCCTGCGGTAGATACAAAATAGCTACGTGTCCATAAACTCGGCAAATGTTTAAGGTGAGGAAATTCCTCTCTCAATTTTTTTGAAGTCACTCCTTTGATTTTTGCCATAATATCAGCAGGACTAAATGTTGGCAGTGTGTTTAAAAACATATGTGTATGGTCTTTGTCACACTCTAAAGCGACAATGACAATTTCTAATTCGTCGCATATTTCTTGTACCAACTCTTTAAAGCGCTCTTCTACATCTGTACTAAGGAATATTTTCCTCCTATATCGAGGACAAAACACAAAATGATAGTTAACTAAGGATACGGTTGTATTTGTTCTTCTATATTCATTCATATATCAAATGTATCAGTTTTTATAACGAACTGCAACAGGAAAGTATACAAAAATGAGAAAACACTTTTGTATACTTAAAGTACCACGAACCTAACGGTTTTCAGTGGTACTCCGCATCCAACCTCACTATCATCCCACCCCTAAAGGGGGTTGCTATCGCACCGTAGTGGGCTTTAACGTTCGGAAAATCTGTAATAAACTTAGAGCCGAACGTTCTCGTGAGAATGGATGGTAATAGGTTTGCGTGTAAATAAGAAGGAAGGGATAAAAATTGATAGATTGTGTAAGTCGTCAACATCATGTATCATTCCTTTCTATTTAATACATGTAGCATACAAACTTAATCTGTATTCTACATGGAGCTAATCTAGAGTTATAGTAAAGATTTTCAGTACCTAGTTATTGAATGCAAAAAAAAAGAATCAATTTGATCCTCTCTATTTTTGTTCACTAGACTTATATAGTTTTCTTTTATTTACACTTGTATATTTATTTAAGCACGGCGCTAATTTCAATTTTTGTTTTTTCTCTTTTATGCGACCATTATTCGAATGAGTGGCCATCCACAGTTGTACATCTAATAAAGAAAGAATGATGTTTGCTTCCAGTGACATCTTGATTACCTCCCTCTGTCTTGTTATGTATATAACCTATCTCATTCATCTGGAGCTGATTTGAAATACATGTAGTTTTCTTGTGAAGTTTTTATCGTGTTTCTAATACGTCTCCACATCAACTCCAGACTGGAAGGTTATAATGACTACAAGAGGTGATATTATGAAGAACTATCACATTTTGGTGGTAGAAGATGATCAAGAAATACAAGAATTAATCAAACAATTTTTAATGACACAACAGTATAAGGTTATAGTTGCATCAGATGGATTAGAGGGCATGAAACAATTTAATAAGCAGTCCTTCGATTTAATTCTTCTAGATGTGATGATGCCAAACCTGAATGGATTTGAAGTTGCCAAAATGATTCGAAGTCAGTCAAATATACCAATTATTATGCTAACTGCGCTAGAAGAAGAACAAGATCAAATGAAAGGATTTGATCTTGGAATCGATGATTATATCACGAAACCTTTTTCTTTTCATGTTTTGATGAGACGAGTCGAAGCAGTACTGAGAAGAAGTAATAATCAAAGTACGGATAATCATTTTGTATTTAGAGAACTACATGTCGATGGCGATGCATATAAAGTATATGTAAATAAAGTTGAGGTTCCCCTAACGACAAAAGAATTCGAAATTTTACAACTACTACTTCAAAATGAAAAAAAGGTACTCACAAGAGAAAATATCGTAGAAAAAATTTGGGGATATGAGTATGCAGGAGACACACGAATGATTGATACGCATATGAAAAACATACGAAAAAAATTAGATATACCCTATATTAAAACAGTAAAGGGCATTGGTTATAAAATCGATGAATAGGATTGTAAAAATCATGAAGATGAAGAGAATTACCTATAAACTCTTTATGACTACATCCCTCATTTTGTTAGCCTTTGCAACCCTGATTTATGTAACTTTATACTTCTTTCTCCCTAAATTTTATGAGAAATACAAAACAGATCAGCTTCAAACGGGAATCGAAGAAATAATTGATAAATCTAAAGATCTTACGCTTCAAAATGCAACACCACTTGTTGATGAATACGCACAAAAAAATAATGCAGTGATCTACCTTCAAGATAATGAGGGAACAATTATTTATACTCCTTCTTTTACTTTTCTTCAAAGTACTATTCAAGGGAGTACTATTCAAAGGGGTACTGTTCAGGGGGGTACTCCAGCAAAAGGTTTTGTTACAACAGTACCAATAAAGGGTTTGGCTCAATCTCGTAATTCATATGAGGCTACCAAGCCAATACAATTCCAAGATGTTAACTTAACGCTTGTGGTGTTCGCAACATTTCAACCGATTGATGAAGCTTCACAGGTCTTGGTACGTTTTCTACCCTATATTAGTATCATTGTACTGGTTATTGGTTTAGGAAGTGCTTATCTCTATTCAAAATTTATTACTAAACCACTTATTTATATTAATGAAGGTGCACAAAAGATGGCAAACTTGGATTTCTCCGAAAAAATTGAGGTTCGTTCTATGGATGAATTAGGGGAATTGTCCAATAGCTTGAATGATATGTCCATAAATTTACAACAGGCAATTTTTGATTTACAAAAAGCGAATCATCAATTGAAAAGCGATATTGAAAAAGAAAGAGAAATAGAGGCAAAGCGAAGGGAATTCTTTGCTATTGTAGCACATGAATTAAAAACTCCTCTTACTGTTATGAAAGGTTACTTAGAAGGGATGATATATAATATCGGCCCTTATCAAAATCGTGACCAATATTTAAAGAAAAATCATCAAATAATTGGAAATATGGAACAACTGGTTCGCGAAATTTTAAGCACGTCAAAACTAGAACAACATACCTTTAAACCACAAGTAGAAGAAATAAATCTTTCGAAGTTAATAGGTACAATCACAAAAGACCTCGAATTTTTTGCTTCTCAAAAAGAAATTCAAATAATAAAAGAAGTCGATTCTGACATTTTTGTTTATACAGATTGTGTTCTTTTAGAAAAAGCCTGTAAAAACATCATTCATAATGCGATTATGTATTCACCTCATAACGAAAAAGTCTATATAAAGTTAACCAAGGATTCTAAACAAAACAACATCCAAATGCAAGTCATCAATACAGGTGTCAAAATTAAAGAAGAAGATATACAACATATTTTCAAACCATTTTATCGAGTGGAGAAATCGAGAAATCGAAATACTGGAGGGAGTGGCTTAGGATTATATATTGTAAAACAAATTTTTGAATCCCTTTCTATCACGTATTCTATGAATAATACCAAACAAGGCGTACAATTTTTGGTTACCATTCCATTATCCATCAAGTAAACAACAAAAGAGTCTCGATCTTACTTCATCCTATAGAAATAAGATCGAGATTTTTCATATAGGATACCGTCACATTGATAAATATAATTACCTAAAATATAAGTTATATCCTAATATTTTATTGTTGATATATATTTCATTCTGCAGCTTATTTAGAAGAGTTATGTACATTTCGAAGAAGTTCTTCAATAAGTTTTGTTTTTTCATTCACCTTTGTGGCATATGTGAAATCACCATAACAATATGGATACCTAAAATTATTTTTATTTCCACCACAAGTGTACATCGCTGGATTTTGATCAACTTTCATCTTAGAAAACTTTTTAGCCGAATCTTCCGAGTGTTGTTTAACTTCTTGACTGGCAATAAAATCAATATACCCTGGTCCCATATTATAGCTTTGAATAATTGCATCCATGCTAACATCTTTTTCCGTTCCATATTTGTACATTTTAGCAAAGTGTTTTACCCCTTGTTCAATGCTCAAGCTTGTCTCTTGAATTTCATTTGGCTTTAATCCAAGTGATTCAGATGACTGCATAGGGTCGTTTCCCTCACCTCTACTCTCTTGGTACATAATTCCTAATAAAACTGCTGTTTTCCCTCCTAAATTATATTTTTCTAATTCTTTTTTCAAAGTAGACTCATATTGCAATACACGCTTTTCGGTAGCGAGCGCTTTATTTTGTTGAACATTAGTTTTATGATTAATATATAGTATTCCAAGCATTGTTCCTAAACCTAAAATACTAATAAGGAATAATATAATCATTTGTTTTTTACTCATATCCTTCATATATTTCTCCTCGTATAAGAAATTCAATTTTTCAATGGCGGTTGGTTATTTACAAAATATATAATAATCATCATCTATTTCTCTGCCCCTTTCAGACTCAAATTTATTTCTTTTAGGTTTAAAGTTTAATATAAAAATTTAAAGATAAGATAAAGATAAAATAAAGAAAAGATAAAGTGCATTTTTAGAGCACTTTAAAAAGATATTGGTACAAACGAATATGTGGGACAAGTTGTAGATATGAATGGATATAGTGATAATCGAGAGGTTATCATACAAGTTATTAATTATGGAGATATCATTCTAGAAGAAGATTTACCCTATCTTTTTGATATGCTTTATATAGAAAACTACAAGATAAAATATAAGAAAAAACGGTGAGCCCTCCACATAGGAGAATCCACCATCACAAATAACTGATTATTTCAAACCCAATTTTGCTTTCACTTTCGTAGGAAGCTCGTCTTTCTGCACTTCTTCCCAAGCTGTTACACCTTTTCATCTGAATGATATACACGTAGGAATGCTTCTTTACGAAGATTCTTTTGCGCAGTAAATTCTAACTCCTTTTCTTTACCTTCCTTATCAAAGCCCGATAATATATATTCATACTCCTTTCCCATCACTTCACCATCCATAGATTTTGAAACTCCCTCTTTTCCATCCATTGTAATTTGAACGTAATATTCATCTTTATCCATACGGTTGATATCACAACCAACTAAAAGACTTGCAAATACAACCAAAATACTAAAAAGTGCAATATATCTTTTCATGTTGTTCACCTCTTTAATTTTCTATTATACTGTATTCTTAATCTGTTTTCGTTTGAAGAGAAATTCAAAAACATAACGTCTGTAGGTTTAGAATAAAGTTTGATAATTTGTAATAAAGTTCAATGATTTTTAAAAAAGATTGATAAAAAGACCTGTTTTGTAGAGTATTTCTTTGTTCAACAATCGGGCCATTTAATTGAATAAGACTACACAAAAAGTCGCTTTCCCTTACGTAAGGAAAGTGTCTTTTTAGATAGATTTCCCCCTTGTTATCAAGCTATTTACTTTAAGATCCTTTGACAAATTCCGGAAATGTTGTTGACTATTCAGTTGAACTGTATTAAGTTGTTATTAAGTTGAACTATATAGTCGAACTGAATAAAGGGTGAGGATATGAAACATAAATTATTACCGTTGTCTGAAACAATGCATTATATTTTATTAGCTATGCGTGAGCCACTCCATGGCTATGCCGTAATGCAGAAGATAGAAAAGATAAGTAAAGGTACTGTTATTTTAGCAGCTGGTACATTATACGGTGCGATTGAAAACTTGAATAAGCATGGTTGGATTGAACCTGTTGGAGAGTTAGGTCGAAGAAAAGTTTATATGATAACTGCAGAAGGAAGCGCCATTTTGAAAATGGAACAAAACAGGTTATTACATATTTTATCTCTGTACGAAAGAAGTGAATCCAATGAAAAAATTTAAGATGTTTTTTGATATTGAAAAAGAGGAGCAATGGCTGAACGAGCAATTACAAAAGGGCTATCGTTGTACAAATATTAGTGGATTAGGAATATACACTTTCGAAAAAACTGACAAGAGATATGTTATGAGACTTGATTATCAAGATTATTTACCTAAGAAAAAGTTGGTTGAATACAAAGGGATATATAAGGATTTCGGTTGGAACTATATAAAGGGGCCCCGGCTTAGTGGAATACGGTATTGGCAAAAAGAAGATGATGATCAAAATGAAATCTTCTCGGATCGCCAATCAAAGGATAATTATTATAAAAGATTAATGGGTTATTCATTTTGGTTTGGTACGCTGTGTTTAGCTTATTCTTATATGTTTTACAAGGATTCGGGATTATATCATGAAGGTCTTTGGAGTATGAAAGATTCATTATTTTGGAAGGCATTTTTATTTGAAACTCCATTTGTCCTTGTGAAGTTGTCTCCCACACTTCTGTTTGTTTTTTTGGCTAGCATTTTCTATAAAGTTTATCGAAAGTATTCAATGTTAAAAGAAAAATAAACGTTTTTGAAATCTTCCAGAATCGGGCGCGATTGCAGCATTGTGCCCTTTATGCCCTATAAGGGCCATTTAACTGAAAAAGAATTAAACAAAGGAGCCAATATGAATACAAAATTAATTTTGATCGAAGGTTTACCTGGATCTGGAAAAACAACTATTGCAAAACTTGTACATGAGCTTATGAAAAAACAAGGGTTGAATGCCCAACTCTTTTTAGAAGGCAATTTGGATCACCCTGCTGATTATGAAAGTGTCGCTTTTTTTGATAAAAACGAATATGGGAGACTTCTAGAGGAATACCCTGAGTACCAACAAATGCTGAAAAATAATGTGGTGATGAAAGAAAACGGGTGTTTTATTCCGTATGTTAAAATGAAAGAAAAATACGGAAAACAAATATCTCATCAGCTATTCAATGAGATTTGTACTCGTGATATTTATGAACTTTCATTTGAAAAAAATGTAGAACTTATAACGGAAAGATGGAATGGTTTTGGTAAAAAGGCACTTCGTGAAAATTCACCTTATGTATTTGAATGTTGTTTTATGCAAAACCCATTGACTATCGGATTGGTCAAATATAATAGATCGATGGAAGAGGTTTCGGACTACGTTTTAGGGTTAGCCGAGACCATAAAAAGTTTAAATCCATTATTAATATATGTAAATCAAAACAACCTTGAAACTTCCTTTAAAAGAGCTTTAGATGAACGACCAAAAGCATGGTCGGAGGGATTTATCGAATATTATACTAAACAGGGTTATGGAGAAAACCACAAATTTTATGGAGTGGATGGAACTATTGAGGTGTTAGAAGCGATGAAGTTGCTCGAAAAAAAAATCTACGACAATCTTGATATGAAGAAAATTTGGCTTGATAATTCTCAATTCAATCTGGGTAAGACCAAATTAATATTAAAAGAAAAATTAGAAGATATTTTTAAATAATGTTCAACAAAAGGGCGCCATTCTTAAGTAAGAAGCCGTCTTCTTTTATTGGGCCATTTTCTGGAATAAAGAGATTACTCAAATCACGGAATTTTGAAATAATTTTTATTAAGTTAATGGGCAGGAATTTAGAATATGGCCGAAGCATATTGTATATAAAAAATTAACATTAGTTTCTTAATTCTTTTTATTGGGAGGAAGAGTCGGATGGAAATAAAATGGATAGGTGTTAGCGTCCTCACCGGATTCTTTCTACTGGAGCTTGGTGCAATGGCTGCGTTCAGTTACTGGGGTTATCATATCAAGACAGGGGCAGCGGTCAAAATTATACTCGCGGTTGCCACGCCACTAGTCATAGCAACTCTATGGGGTATGTTTCTCTCTCCGAAGGCGTCGCTCCCCATCTTCTCCTTCCCCATACGAACTACGCTTAAGCTGGTTGTGTTCATTGTTGCTTCCGCAGCTTTGTACGCAAGTGGGCAAAGCGCGTTCGCAGTTACTTTTCTGACGGTGTCCCTTCTTATCGTGGCAGCAGTCTTCATCCTGAAGCTTCATAATGTATATATGTGAAGTGGATTAGTCTAAAACCGAACTTCAATAATCGGGCGCTTTAATTGAGTAAGGTTCACAAAAATTATCAAACTTTTTTATAAAAGGATGATTCAATTAAATATAGAAAAAGCGTATTTTGATCAATCTTTTTTTCAAAACACGCTTTTTCTATTCGCTCTTTTATCAAGATTTATTAAGTTAATTTAATCAAACTTTATTCAAAAGATACAACGTCAACATTACATTTTCGTAAGATAACAAAATTAACTACAGAAATACTTACAAATGAGATATTATCCCCCTAGACGCTATACAATGAAATATTTGCTTAACCATTGAAAATCATTTGAAGGATTACTTTCTTCTTCATGTTCTTTACTATTTCATGACTTGTTTCAAATTAACTTCCCTCATTTACCGCCTTCTAACAATCAGCATCACACATGGCTTAATACATTACTGAAAAGAAAAAAGCTCTGCACTATGCAGGCTTTCTTTATGATTTTACCGCTAAATTATTTATAAAACGTTCTATAGAATTTGCCTGGAATATACGGAAATAAGGAGATTGAACATCGTAATGTTTGTCAGTAATGATAAGGATTGAAGGAAAAAATTTAGAAGCTTTCGGCTGCCAATATTCATTATGCCATTCTTGGCTATGGAAGTATAACTCATATCTATTTATCTTATCTTGCATTATTTTTTTACTGTACACTGACTTTTGAACTTCAATAAAGAATGGTGATCTACGCCATATAGTAAAAGCATCCGGCTCCATATATTCTTTCCCATACTTTGGTTCAACTTTGAATAGTTTAGGATTTTCATAATGAACGAGTTGTTTGTATACGTCCACAATACCAAGGAAATGAGGGATTTTTTGACTTGTCTTTCTGATAGAACTCGGTTGCGGAAAATAAATGTATGGGTGCTGCGAAACATTAGCATCAACATGGCCATCTCTTCTTAATCGTTTCATAACCGTATTACAGCAAGTTACCGCATTCTTTAATTCTTGAAAATGCAAGTCAATAATATCGTCACGGGACATGCATCTAAATCGATTCAAATCATTCAAAATTCCTTTATCTCTACTCTTCATCATCTAACACCCCAAATAACGAAATTTCTTCTTGCGATGAATTCTGGAGTATTTTCTCCTCTTTAGGCATGCGATATGGTTCAACAATTTGTTTCGCCTTACTTAATTCCAAATAAGGAGCTTGCACTTTCTTTAATCCATTTCGTTTTAAAATCATTTGGCCTGATAGCTCTAAATGCTCTGAACCAGGAGTACCCATGATATTACTATTAATTGCACTATCACATTTAAAGCCGATTCTTACGGTCATATTGAGCTTTAACTTACCATCTAACACTTTCGCATCTGGCCGCTGCATACTAAGCATAAGAAAAACTCCAAGTGATCGACCGACTGCTGAAATCTTTTCAATTGTAGTCATACACTCTTTTTCATCTTTTAGCATGGCCACTTCATCGATAGCAAGTAGAATATATGGTTTTTGATGATCTGGATTTAATTTGTTGTACGCATCAATATGATCAACCTCATATTCTTCCATAAGTTTTCTTCGTTCTCTAATTTCCTTCCACACCTTTTGAAGCATTATTTTCATTTCAATTTCTTCCATACAAACTTCTTTTACATGCTTCACTCTTCGCAAGAAATGAAATTCAGAGTTTTTTAAATCACCAAGATACAAATGCAACGTATCAGGAGACATATATTGAATGAGTGTGGATAGTACAACACGTACCATACTACTTTTCCCGCTTCCCGTTTCCCCTGCTATTAATAAGTGTGGTGTATTGGAATCAACCATATCGTACGTAATCGTTTTTCCAAATTGATCCCGGCCAACCACAACAGGAAGACGGTATTCTTTTAATAATGGCTGCCATTCTTTATAACAGTAATTGTATGATTTTAGTCCAGCATCTGAACGGAATACATGTAGTACAAACTTTTTCACATCCCCTTCAATCATAATATTCCGTCCTAATATTTGCTGAAAACAAAACCACTTCTTTTCAATCTTCTGTGGATCTAATCCGTTTGGTATGGTAAAAACATACCTCACGCTTTCTGCTGAAGAAGAAACATTATGTACCTTTGGATAAATAGGCACTTTGCCCCCACGCGTTTGATGTTCCGTATATAAACCTGCTTTTCCGAACACCTCCATAAGCTGATTCTTTAACCTTTGCGTACGAAGCCACTCCTTTATAATCCCCATTACTCCCTTCCCTCCTTAAAACATGATTACGATACGAACAAATACATATCCAATCAAGCAAACTCCACCAATTCGCGTGCCGTGATAAATACCTTCGCTTACAAATTTAGCTGCTGATATATAGTCATGTCGCACCAAGTATTTTTCTAACATGACTGCTCCGATTAAAGTCGTTCCCATAACTCCTAATGCAATGTAAGTATGTAATACCTGATCCGACATATGAAGGAATGCGAAAGGACTTAATGAATTGTATTTACGAATTTTCTTTTCTGTATCTTTGTATGACCGATCCATAAACTCGCGAAAAGGAATTGTTTCTTTCCTAGCACGCATTTAAATACCCCCTTTATAAACAGAATTTAGAATGTAGATATTACATAGCTTCATCTACTTAATACCGTGGTAGTTTTACCTTGGTAGAAATCTTGATAAATACTGTGGTAATCATTCGCAACTTACTTTGGTAACCTCGTATTCTTCTATCTTAATAAATACCGTGGTAGCTGCTTTGATACATCATATTGTGGACAGCTTGTACATTATGTAAAAAACTTTTTCCGTCTATGCGAATAGTTTTTTACATTTATGTCCACAATGTTGAAAATAGGTTCAGGAGGGATTTAAGTGTTTTGGAAATTCGGAGGGAAAAACCGAACGAAATTAGGTGATTTTTTAGATCGGAATGGCTTCACCCAAAATGATTTAGAAAAGACCGCAAAATTAAGTCGTCCTACAGTTTCAAAGGCGTGCAATGATAAAGAATACATACCTAGTCCAACTGTAATGAAAAAGATTTTAAAAGTTATTAGGCAAATAAAACCCAATGTTAAATCCACCGACTTTTGGGATATGTAAAAACTGGCTAACTAGAGTCAGTTTTATTTTTTTACAAAAACCACTTCATAAAAGAACGTACATTCGTGTATAATAAGAACATGCGTTCTCACCAAAAGAGGCATAACGGTGTATGATTACTCAATCTTGCCAAATCGAATTGTTTTATGTGTAGATCTTCGTAGCTTTTATGCAAGCGTGTCCTGTATCAAGATGGGATTAGACCCACTACATACCAAATTAGCTGTAGTAGGAGACGTAAACAGGAGTGGTTCCATTGTTTTAGCTGCAACACCACCACTAAAGGCATTAGGTGTTAAGAAAATGGCAAGGTTGTACGAAATACCACGACGCAAAGACATTCTTGTGGTAAACCCAATCATGGGCACTTATATAAAATGCTCAAATTACATAACAAAATTAGCTTTACAATACGTTCCGATTGAGGATTTTCACCAATACAGCATTGACGAATTTTTCATGGACATTACAGATAGCGTCCATTTATTCGCCCAAGATCCATACGAATTCGCTATGAAATTCAAACGTGAAATATACGATCATACACGAGTTGAATGTACCATTGGAATTGCTCCTAACCCATTAATCAGTAAGGTTGCTTTAGACATTGAAGCTAAGAAGAACAAAGACGGGATTGCTTTTTGGAAGTACGAGGATGTACCTGCAAAACTATGGAGCATACGACCACTTAATAAATTTTGGGGCATATCATATAAAACAGAAGAAAAGTTAAATCGAAAGGGAATACACTCTATTGGAGATTTAGCCAATTACCCCCTTAAATACTTAAAACAGAGCTTCGGCAAGATTGGAGAAGAATTACACTTACATAGCCACGGAATTGACTTTAGTCGCATTTCAGAAAAATATGTTCCTGCCACAACTTCTATTGGAAAAAGCCAAATCCTAATGCGTGACTACACAATAGAAGAATTTCCGATTATTCTACTGGAACATATTGAAGAAGTTTGTTATCGGCTTAGAAGACAAAACAAACTTGCTCAAACCGTTCATTTTTCAGTTGGTTATAGTAAGAGTTATAACGGTGGTATTAGAAAAACACATACTTTAAGTCGTCCAACTAACCTAACAATGGATATTTATAAGATTTGTACATACTTTTTGCATCAACAATATACTGGTGAACCCCTCCGCAGCATAAACATATCCTTAACAAACCTACTTCGGGAAGGAGAAGAACAAATTTCTCTTTTTGATGATGTCACGCAGCGAGAACAAGAAATGAAGTTAACAAAAGTAATGGATGAAATACGCACAAAGTTTGGGAAGAACAGTATTTTACGAGGGATTTCCTACACGCATAGCGCTACAGCTAGATACAGAAACACACTTTTAGGGGGACATAAATCTTGAACAATGCTAATATGCCAAAAGGAAGAAAAATGGTCAAATGGACTCCGTTTGCAGCAATGCCTGAACAGTTTGCTGGTATTCGTGAAATCATTAAGGAGAAAAACAAAGTAACTCGGCCGATCTTAACCGCTAAAGAAAAAGAACTGATCGAGAACATGTTGTTATGTTCCTTATTATCTGAAGAAGAAATACTAATTACATATTATGAAGATGGTTATTTACTCTCTAGCTATATGACTGTTGTTGGTATTGACCAGCAAAATAGTGCTGTCATATGTACCGATGCTTTTCGTAATAAGATGACACTACGATTTTCTAATATAATAGACGTAAAATAGAATAGATTTAAGTGATCAGATTTGAATTGTTATAAAGGAGTGTATAAAATGCAAGGGAATCAGCTAAGAAGGAATACAGCAAGAGCAGTTATTCATAACGATATAAATAACTATCCCTATTTAAGTATACCTATGATTATCAATAAAAAAGATGGAATGATTTACGAGGTTTTAAGTGCTGGTTTTCATAATAATGATGCCGCAGCAATGATAACAACAGACGGTTTCGCTACAACCAGGGTAAATACACCAATCGTATCAGTAAAAAATAATAATGGTAGCATTCAATTTTACCGCTTACCTTTAGAACTGGAATATTGGGTACTTTCTTGTATGCGTACTGCTTCAACAGGGAAAAATCCATTCCCCTGTAAAGTTACTTTTGGAATAATTGACACTAAATTTCATGTGGAATTTAGATGAAAATTAACCGGTTCACTATACGTAAAGAACCGGTTAATTTTTCATTGAATCCTTATCTCGTAATGGAAGTAGATTAGTAAGGTTTATTTTTTTCTTTAAGTTCTATACATAATCTCCCGTTAATGTGATATGCCCCCCTTTGTGATGTAGTTGTTGTTTTAAAATAAAGTTTGTTCAAATTAATACAAATGGCCTTGATAAACGAACAAAAAGAAAGAGCCTGTTTTGAAAAAAGATTAATAAAAACAGGTTCTTAAAATATTCTAACCAATTACTTTTTTATAAAAAAGTTTAATCGTTTTTTGTGTTGATGGTTCAACTACAGCACCTGTTATTGATTAACCTCTAGAGAAACCAAGTAAGAAGAACTGCAATTATAAAACTTTGAAAAAGGTAGATGACAAATCCTTTTCCCTTGTTTCTTTTTTCTTTAAACAAGTAGGTATTAACTATGAAGCCGATAACTCCTATAAATACAAAAGTAACAATAAATGTTAAAACGAACTGATATGTCATTTTAACAGCTCCTTGTTTTTAAACTAATATCACAACAATACTACATTTACCTTAATTTGATAATTAATCTTCTCTGTTAGCTCAAAAAGAAAAAAATCGAAATCACAGATAGATTTCGGTTCATCATTTTTATAAACGGTTAAACTTTTTTCAAAACGGTGCGACTTTTTTATAAACAGTTCAACTTTGTTTCAAACCAACAGTAGTCAGTAATTCTCTTGTTTTCAATCTCCCCTTCTCTTATATATCCATCCTAACTATATAAAAGGCCTCAAAAAACTTTGTTTTTTGAGGCTCGGATAACTGTTTAGTATAGACGTTTCAATACTTGTATCATTTCTGGTTTGATATTAATACTTGAACGGATTTCTTTAGCTTTTTGTTCAGCTTCTTCTACGTTAGATGCATGCCCTAATTCTACTAATAACCCAGTTGCAACTGTACCTGTACGATTTCGTCCACCGGAACAATGGAAGAATACTTTTCCCCCTTTTTCTACAGCTTCTTTAACTGCCCCAATGGCATTTCTCACTGATTCATCTTGTCCCTCTACACCTTCTACAATTGGATAAGCATGTCGCTTAGCTTCAGCTGGAAACCCTTCTGGTTCTTCTCCTCCAGCACGCAAGTCAAAAACCTCTGTAATCCCGTGCTTTTTTACTGCATCTTGTATAGCGTCTACTCCACCAATATATACTTTTCCTTTTACAAGTTCGTGATAGTTCGTCATGTTTGTTAGTCTCCTCTTATTTAGAATTTAGCAGCAATTCGATCCGCCACTTATTACAAGGCCTGCACCTTGTTGATCTTCTACATAGTCTAGTGTCAATGTATTTACAAGTTCAACAACCTTTGGATCCATAGCAACTTGAATACCGTTTACTGTTTCTTTGACATCATTTTCTTGTGCTTCGCCTAAATTAATACCGTAGCTAGGACCACAGCATCCAGCACCATCAAATGTAAAACGTAATGTTGAAACACCATTTTCTTTCATAGCAGTTTCAATAAACGCTTTTGCTTTATCTGTAATATTCATTTTCATTTCTCCCCTTCATAGTAACTAATTAAAAATGTTTTATTTTACTAAATCTTTAAGCTTGTCATACCCTACAATATCTTCCGATTGCCAAGGAATGATAACACAGTTATTTTGTGATTCCTTTTGTACCGCTTGAATCCACTGTATTTCAGACTGCGCTCTTCCTCTTAACACTAAAACGCTTGTATGTGTTGCGTAAAAACTTTGATTGATAACCCACCATTTTGGAGTAATATCCGCACGTTTTAAGTCTTCTTGTAGACGGCTTGCTTCATGAACTGGTGTCGCTTCTGCAAGCGTTACAATTACAACACTTGTTTCTTCCGGATTACGCAAACGTGGTAATAAGTTCTTCACGGACTGTGGTACTTCACCGGAAGAACGTGCAATTTCCTTATGATACGTTTGTGCCGCATCTAACAACAATAACGTATGACCTGTTGGCGCTGTATCAATAACTACAATTTCATCATTTGCTCTTTCAACAATATCCGCTAAAGCACGGAAAACTGCGATTTCTTCTGTACAAGGAGAACGTAAATCTTCTTCTAAATACGCTAAACCTTCTTCGTCAACCGTATCTTTTGCTTGCTCTATGACTTCCTTACGATAGTTTTCAACTTCTACTTTTGGATCAATTCGACTTATTGTAATATTCCCTTGTTCTCCATGCATGACATAATCAATATGTGCTGCGGGATCAGTTGTAGTTAAGTGTACATGGTGTCCTTTTTCAGCCAGACCAACTGCAATTGTAGAAGCTACAGTAGTCTTTCCGACACCACCTTTCCCCATTGTAAAAATTACTCGTTTGCCTGACTCTGAAAGATTAGTAATCAATGACTGAAGTGAAGGAATAGAGACGGTATTTGCTTCTTCGTTCGAAATCGAGAGATTTTCCATTGGTTGAACCAGTTTTCTCATATTCTCTAAACCAGTAACATTAAATGGTACTAATGGAATTTCATAAGTAGGAAGATTTTTTAATTCTTTTGCCATGTTCTCTAACGCGCGTGATTGTCTCTTGAACAATGCAGTTGAGACATCATCATTTTGCACATAGTCTTTCAAGACCCCATTTACTAGTAGAAATTGATTACTAACACCAATTTCTTTTAATTCATGAGCTGCTCGTTCCGCTTCTTGCAATGGAGAACTATCTGGTCGTGTAACAAGCAATAACATTGTTTGGTTCGGATTAGATAGCGCCTGAACCGTTTGACTATATAACTCTTTTTTATCACCAAGCCCTGCCAATGGTCCTAAACAAGAAGCTCCATGAGTACTTTCTTCTAGGAAACCACTCCAAGCCGTAGGAAGTTGAAGAAGACGTAACGTATGACCTGTTGGCGCTGTATCAAATATAATGTGATCGAATTTCGATGTTAATTCTTTATTTGTAAGTAACGTAGAAAATTCATCAAATGCAGCCATTTCTACTGTGCAAGCTCCGGATAATTGCTCTTCCATCGTTGCAATAACAGCATCTGGGAGCTTTCCACGGTATGGACCAACAACACGTTCTTTATATTCATGGGCTGCTGTTTCAGGATCCAAGTTAGCTACTTGTAGATTCGGAACACTTGGAATTTCTTTCGGTTTATTCGTAAGTTCTATTTCGAACACATCTTGTAAATTAGAAGCTGGGTCAGTACTTATTAATAAAACTTGTTTCCCCATATCAGCTAACGTAATAGCTGTTGCACATGCAGTAGATGTTTTTCCAACTCCGCCTTTACCAGTAAAGAATAAAAATGGTGTGAATGCTATTGTGTTTGGATTATATAAGTTTGTCATTGCCTTTCACTTCTTTCTCTATTTTTTCACGTTTAGCTTTAAACGTACGACTGGCTTTTGACTCAACTCTTCTTTTGTTACATCTGTTAATTGGGCAAGTTCTTCATTTGTAAGGTGACCTTTTTCTTTTACTACTTTTCCATCTACCAAAGTTACAGGTAACACGTCTGGTCCTTTATCTGTTAATAGTTGACTCATAACAACATTATTGGCAAATGCATCTGGTTCACTTGCCAAATTATAACGAGTCACATCAATTCCTCTATTCTTCAAGTTGTTAACAGCAACTGAAATACGAATTAACTCTGGATCAACACTTGGACCGCAAACTCCGGTAGAACAACACATTGCAGGATCAAAAATTTCAATCTTTTTCATCTCTGATTTCTCCCCTTCTTTATAAAAAAGCCGAGAAAGAATTCTCGGCCTATTTTGTTTTCAATTATTCTCCTGTTTCAGCATACTTTTTAATGCGTGCGCCAATTTCATCACGAACTCTTTGGAATACAGACCATTCTTGACCCGCTGGATCATCAAATCCCCAGTGAACTCGTTTTACATGAGGTGGTGTTGTCGGACATACATCATTTGCGTGACCACAAAGTGTTACAACTAAATCTGCTTTGTCTAAAATGTCACGGTCAATGATATCAGATGTTTGGTCCGTAATATCAATGTCTACTTCTTTCATTGCTTTAATTGCATTCGGATTTACTCCGTGTGCCTCAATACCTGCAGAAAGTACATTCCATTTGTCACCTAAATATTTTTTGCCCCAAGCTTCTGCCATTTGGCTACGACAAGAGTTTCCTGTGCATAAGAAGTAAATTGTTTTTTTGTTTTCCATGATAATTCCACCTTTTATGAATAGTTATTTTGGTTGTGTTTGAAAGTATTTACGTTGGAACCAAAGCGCAACATTGACAAGTGCTATCATAACTGGAACCTCGACTAAAGGTCCGATAACTGCTGCAAACGCTGCACCTGACTGAATTCCAAATACACCTACAGCTACTGCAATCGCTAGTTCAAAGTTATTACTTCCAGCTGTAAACGCTAATGTTGTTGATACCCCGTAACTTGCACCGATTTTTTTGCCCATAAAGAAAGAGACAAAGAACATGATTACAAAATAAATGAGCAATGGAATTGCAATACGTACAACATCAAATGGTACGCTAACAATCACTTCTCCTTTTAGAGAGAACATCACAATGATTGTAAATAGTAATGCGATTAAAGTAATTGGACTAATCTTTGGAATGAATACTTTTTCATACCATTCTCGTCCTTTCGTTTTTACAAAAATTAAGCGTGTTAGCATTCCTGCGATGAATGGAATTCCTAAATATATAAACACTGATTTTGCAACCTCTGCCATTGTAATATCTACAACAGCACCTTCAATTCCTAACCATTCTGGAATAACTGTTACAAACACATAAGCATATACTGAGAAAAATAACATTTGAAATACAGAGTTAAATGCTACTAATCCTGCCGCATATTCTGTATCACCTTTCGCTAAGTCATTCCATACGATAACCATCGCAATACAACGAGCTAAACCTATCATGATTAAGCCCACCATATATTCCGGCTTATCCGGTAAGAATATAACAGCCAAAGCAAACATCAATACAGGACCGATAATCCAGTTTTGTACCAGTGATAATACTAATACTTTTACATCTTTAAAAACGCGTCCCATTTCTTCGTAGCGTACTTTAGCGAGTGGCGGGTACATCATTAAAATTAAGCCAATCGCAAGTGGAATAGAAGTTGTTCCTACCTGTAGACTATTCATTCCATCAACGAATCCAGGTGATAGATATCCAACTCCAATCCCTACTGCCATTGCGAGAAAAATCCAAAGGGTTAGATATCGATCTAGGAAAGATAGACGTTTTTTCCCCGTGTTGCTCATCCTTCTCACTTCCCTTTCTAACTATTTATTAACAACCACACCGGAGTGTAGGATTGCTCTTCACAATTTGTTTAATTTTCTCTGTTTGGTCTGGTACATGTGCTAAAATATCTTCTATAAGAGTGTATAAATCACTTGCTTGATTTAAAGAATAATAAATCCACTGACCTCTACGCTCCTCCTGCACTAAACCTAAATCCTTTAACTTTCGAAGATGCTGACTGATAGAAGGTTGACTCATATCAAATACTTCAAGAAGTTCACAGACACAGCATTCACGTTGTTTAAGGATTGATACAATTGTTAATCTTGTTTTATCTCCTAATAGTTTCAGTAATTGGGATGCTCTTGTTACCTCTACAACTGTTTTTTCCATATCTACACCTACCTCATTATAATTACATAAGCATATGCTTATATGTTGTGTAAAAATAAAATGTATTATTCCTTCAATTTACTTTATTCTCACTTTCTAAATAAGTATATAACTATTTACTTATATGTTCAACTGAAAACTCTCACCTTTACAGAATCTTTACATTGAATTTCCTTATTTAAAATTTGTACTCTTTTTCTTATCCCAAAAGATATAAATGATAAATCCTATAGGTCCTGTTAAAAAGATAAATATTAACCATATCAGAAAATGCTGCTTACTAATTTTATTTTTCCGATATTCGAGTGTAACATATGTGCACATGTAAATTATCAAAAGATATATACTTACAATGAACAATTGATCTAACAAGCCTGTCCCCCCATTCTTTTTAATAAATAATTCCTAAGCACTTTTTAAAATCATATCATAAGTAAATAATTATATGTCTATATAAAAGGTAGTTCAGCTTACAAATACGCTAAGAGTCTAATCTTTTATGGCCATATTACCCATGAGAGTTATTTCACATATAAAGCAAAAGAATATGACATATATCATTTAGTTGTTTTTCTAAAGTACATTGATAGATACTAATAAATTTTTCAGTTGATTTCTAAAATACAAAATCGTAACAAACTACATACTAAAGGTATTTACATATTCATTGCATCTAATGTGTAAATACCTTTACCTTTTAAACTGCTGATACACCGTTATTTATTCTACAGATAATAATTTCTCAATAATCATCACATCAACATGTTCTCCGTCCATTACACCCTGCTTTTCAAACACTCCTACTTCACGATAACCCATTTTACGATATAAGCCTTGACCTAGATTATTAAAAGAAAAAGTAAACAAGACAAATTTATAGAATTCATTTTGCTGTCCGGTCTTTTCTAAAGCTAAAAGTAACTTCTGTCCCAAACCTTTCCCACGATATTCTCTCTTTATGTATATAGATAGTTCCCCTACACCACGATAAGCACATCGATGACTATATGGATTAATGGAAGCCCAACCGACAATATGAGAATTCTCTTCCATGACAATTACCGAATACCTTTTTTCTCGTTGAAATAGCCATTCCATCACATATTTATCTGTTTTTATTTCTGTCTCTAAAGTCGCAATACGATCCTCGATACCCTCATTATAAATAGTCATAATTTCCTGTAGATCTTGTTCAATTGCTTTTCTAATCTCCATACTTATCTCTCCCTTATACCCCTTATTCACCTCATATTTTTAAGTAGCTTATTAGCTTTCCCACAACAAATTTAGCATCTGATCCGACTCCCCTTAATGTCGCGGAAGAAAACGAACGCTGACCTTCTAAGCCAACATAATACACCCCTTGGACTTCTGTACTTACACCAGCTATTTGTAAAGGGTTTCCTTCTGAGTCCGGTGCTCCAATAGCATTGAAGTAAGAGAGATTAGGATGATAGTCCGTTGCAAAAATGACCGTATCGATTGGCTCTTTCTTCCCATCCGGCCAAACTACACCATCAGTATAAAAAGATGTAAACATAGGCTTTTGATCTGGATTCCCCCTAGCTAATCGTTCCTTGTAATCACCTAAATCGATGACTCCACCTGAACTCGGTGCTGTTTTTCCAAATCGCCAAAACGGAAAGGTATCTATGCCTAATACCTTAAGCCAAAAATGTAAATCCTTTCCCCACACTTTTTGTTTCATGAGTTGAACAGGCTTTCGTACAGCTAAAGATACTCTACTTACATCGGCCAGTTCAAGCGCAATTTGGACAGCTGAATTTCTCCGCCCCACCACCACTACTCTTTGATTGATATAATGATTCGGACTCCGATACATAGCGGAATGTATAATATTCCCCTTGAATTTCTCTTGATCCTTTATTATCGGATTAAACGGACTGTGGAAAGAGCCAGTTGCATTTATAATAGTTCTAGTCAGAAATGTCTTTCCAGAGACTGTTTGAACTTTAAATATTTCATCTTCTCTTTCTACAGATACAACTCGCTGATTTGTCATTACTGGCAGTTGGAATTTTTCCGCGTAATTTTGCAAGTAATCAATTACTTCATTTCTCGTAGGATACTCATTGGGATGCGCGGGGAATTTCATTCCAGGTAACGATGAAAAGAGTGCCGGAGAAAACAATTTCAGACTATCATAATAGCAAGGCCAAGATCCTGCAGTCTGTTCACTCGCTTCTAATATTAAAAATTGTAATCCCTTTTTTTGAAGGTGATAACCGGATGCAAGACCAGCTTGCCCTCCTCCGATTACAATGGAATCTAATATTTCTTTCATCTTTATTCCACCTTTTGATTTTATTTGCATTTTGCAACTAATAAAGAAAAGGAATTATTTCTCTGAGAACTTACAGCATACATTGAATTCGATATCGATGCGCTCAACGATAAAACGATGACAGTCTCTAAATTCATTAATATATGAAAAAATTCCATGTGAATATTCATTTACTTGTCAATCAATTGTCCGTACTGCATAAGCCCTTTTAAAATGTATTTAATTAGGTTGCTTCAATTCCTGATAAGCTTCAAGGAAATTCTGATAAGTTTCCTCTCCTAAACTATTAACTTGGAGTCCAAACATACTTTGAAAAAGATAATCTTTTGCTTTTTCAACGTTACATTGGTGGGCATTCATTATTAATCGCATATAGGATAAAAAATAACTCTTTTTCAAATTACCTGCATGATTAATAATCATTTCATTGTGTTCTCCTTTCAAACTTAATTATTCTGTAAGGAGATGTAATATAAATTACTACTCCTTACAGGTACTTTTCTTAAGAACACGAATCTGTTCCACAACATGAATCATTTACCTTGTTAGAACTTAAATTTACGCTACAAACACCCGTCTCCGGCAAATCAAGTTCAACTTTTTCTGCTGATTCATAATCTCCAGTAAGATATGCGACGATAGATCTAACTTGTTCATAACCTGTTGCCATTAGAAATGTCGGTGCCCTACCATAACTCTTTGAGCCCACAATGTAGAAGTCTTTTTCCGGTTGGCGAAGTTCTTTTTCACCATGAGGTCGAACTGTACCACAGCTATGCAAATTAGGATCAATAAGTGGTGCTAATGTTGCTACGCTTTCAGTAGCAGAATCAATAGAAGTACGGATTTCACTTATTATAGATAAGTTAGGACGATTACCTGTATTTACAATCATCTCATGAACATCATTAATTTTTATTTCTTGTTCTTCTTGATGACCTACAATGTCCATTCCATCTTTTGTTCTAACTACGTGTTGAATTTTATATGGTGTGATTACTTCCACACTCCCTTCATCAACTAATTGATGAATACGGCTACCTAAGGTACCACGTGCTTCAAGAGCATCTTTTTCCTCTCCACCATAGGCTTCTTCCGCACGTTGTTTCCTCATGATCCAAACAATATTAGTTTTTGGATTGGATTCTTTTAATGTAGCTAACTCCAATAAAGCATTGATTGCGGAATGACCACTTCCAACAACGGCTACTCGCTTATTTGCATATCGTGTTTGCTCTTTCCCTAAAATATCTAGAATCCCATAAAAAATATGTTTTTTGAGAGATTGTTCTTCTTTCAACCAAATACCATTAGAATTTGCAGGATTCGGATTTCCCCATGTACCTGAAGCATCTAACACCGCTCTAGCTTCATAAATTTGAAGTACACCTTCTTTTTCTGTATAGATCATGAATGGCATTTTTTCACGATTCGCTGTTTTCATTTTATCTGTATCTTTCCTACCTATAGATAGTACTTTAGTATTTAAGTGGATAAATGGTTTAATTTCTGGAAGGTTCGCAAGCGGCTGTAAGTATTGTTCTACAATTTCTTTTCCTGTTGGTAATGCTTTTATGTCTGGTGATTCCCAACCATGCTGTTCAAGGAGAGCCAAAGCCGCTTTATCTATATTATATTGCCAAGGCGAGAATAGCCGTACATGGCCCCATGTAAGAATGTTTGATCCTATATTTCCTCCAGCTTCTAATAAGATAAATGATTCACCATTTTTGGCTAAATGTGCAGCTGCCGCTAAACCTACAGGACCTCCCCCAATAATGGCAACTGGTAACTTTTTTAATCTCTGTACATCAATATTGTTTTGTAGTGTCTGATTGTCAGTTCCACAACAATCTTGTACTTTAAATGAAAGTTGAATAGGTTTCATAAAAAATCCCCCTTATTTTCTCTAAATTTATAAGTGTAAAGTTTTAAATTAATTATTTTAATCAAAAAAAGTTGATTTAAAAACCAGAACGAATAATTAGGTCTAATCATCTCTCAAAAGCTATATTAATCAAAAAAAATTGATTTAAAGTATATTAAAATGCTCTTTCGTCCCAACCATAATTATGACATAGGACGAAATATACAGCATAATTGCTCAGATAATAGTGCGTCTACTTCTTTTTTATTAATGTTATAGTAACTCCATGTTCCTTTTGTTTCTTTCGTAATAAGGTTCGCATCAAGTAAAAGTTTTAAATGATATGAAAGTTTTGATTGTGGTAATTCAAGAACACCAGTTAAATCACATACACAAGTTTCTCCACGCTGACACAATTCGTACAAAATGTGTAACCTTTTTTGATCTGCCAATGCTTTAAACTTTTTTTCATACGTTTCAAAGGTTTTGGCAGTTGATTGAGTGTACAATTTAATTTCTTTCATGGTAATTTCCTTTCATCAATTTTTTTTGATATTTATAATATATACGTCTTTCATTACTTTTACAACTAATAAATCAAAAAAAATTGATTTATTAGTTGTAAAAAGCATTTGGTTTATAAAGGTATAACTTTACGAATATTTTTTATTTTCATATATCTAAAGATAAAAGTAATCCTGGATATGTCTGTAAAGTGTTTCGAAATGTACACTTTTCTAGTTTAAGATTGATTGGAAAATTATATTTCACTACAACTATAAATTCATCGAAAAATAGTAAATTATATTCCGATTTAAATGCTGATTAATAAGTAATAATTCGTATATTCTTCTCTATTTACCTATATCTATATTTTTACTAATTTATTATGATATATTTATTAATTTAAAGTTATTTATACAAAATAACTAAATAGATTTTTTAGGAAGAGAAAATGATATACCATTCTGTTTTCTTAATTCACATAATTTTCAAAATTAAAATCTATGGATGTTAATATTTGTTATATAATATGCTTGTCAAAGCATTACCCCTGTAGTTTCTATGATGAATCTGTAAGATAGTTTGTTTGTCCCGTGTATTCACCTTAAACAAAAAGAACTTGTAGGAATCACTACAAGTTCTTTTGCGTTTCTTATTGTATTAGAAAAGAGCCTTTTAAATATAGCAGAAACAATAATGAAATGTTTATTGTTGATTTGAAATAAAGTTTAATCAAAAAAGCTCCACAAACACATATTATATGGTAAATAAGAAGACTCCATTTTGAAAAAAGATTAATCAAAATGGAGTCTTTTGTTAGAAATCTGCATTTAGTTTTTATAAAAAAGATTGATCAAAACTCATGAACATAACTATTATAACCGTTTACATATAGCATATAGTCCATTCTTTTCTTTAAACACTATAGAAACTTTATTGTCACTTTAAAATATGGGCTCATTATTTTTAGATTCTCGGACAAGAGAAGTCAGGTGCTTTCTATTCTAAACGGCTATAGCACATAGAATGCAAATTTCTCTTTTATCATGACAATTCCATCTTTATCTTTCCCCTAAATTCTTCATTTTTTAATGTTTTTAAATTAAATTCATTTAGATTCTTACGTAACTTAAAAGCATCAATTCTATCTAACTCGTTTGCCATAAATACAATTTCAAATGAATCGCCTTTTTTATTTGTTGCATATAAGCCATTAGTTAAAACAAATGCAGTAGAACCACCCTTTTGTCCTGCATGTAAAAACAATTTTTTATTATGTTCATTTTCTATTACAGTCTCTAGAATTTTGTCCAATTTTTGATGCACTAATTCATCATAATAATTTTTGGAATTAATTTTTTCTAGCAAAGAGATATAGTCAGAAGCTGCTGCTGATGTCAAACGATTTGACCAATTCTTTTGCAAGTCTAGTGAAAACATATTCAAATTCGGCAGCTGATGTTCATTTTTCATTAATTCATTTATTTTGAACGCATACTTCTTATATTCTTCTTGAGAGAGATTATTTAGATGTTTTACTAATTCCTTCTTACTTAAATTAAATTTCTCCTGCAAGAATCCTGGAATATATAAAGCTGACACAAATGGATATACTTCTTCATGTTGTTTAAGGCCTAATTCCCTTATATTTTGATTAATATTTTCAATTCCGAGTATATTTATTAAATATTCTGTATTCGCATTCGAACTATATTGTAACATTCCCCTTGCTATATTCTGTAAAGTTACACAATCATTTTTAATCTGATTATTTTGTATCATATCCTGTTCCCATTTTGGATGTGCGCCACCATCTGTGTTTTTGATATAATATTTCTTTAATTCGCTTAAAGAAATATATTCGTTTTCATTAATGATCCCGTTAGCACTTTGTTTAGCAAATTCAATAGCAATTATTAATTTAACCATACTTGCTAACGGTAACCTCTTATCTTCATTAATAGAACATAGAATTTCACCATTTTTTTTAATAATTAATGCACATGTATTCTTCTGTGCGTTTTCTTTAATATACGACAAAATATATTGTGGATCCGTTTTATTCATATCCTTCCTCGCTAGCATAAATACAATAACAAAAACCACTATACAAATAACTCCAATACCTAACAAAACATTAATAAACATTATAAATTTCTCCTTATTTAATTTTGACTTATATTTTTTGAGTTGATATAAATACCGGATTTATGTAGTTTAAAAATAAAGTTTGATTAAAAATATCTACTCCCGCCCTTACCCTAAGGAATATAAAAAGAATCTAATTTGAAAAAAAATTAATCAAAATAGATTCTTTTTCAGTAGATTTAAGATTGGTTTTTATAAAAATGTTTGATTAAAATTACACATATTAACCTTACTATATGATTCTCTGATTAATAAAACGTATAAAAAATTTTGGAATAGTAACACCTATACGTTATTATTCTCCTTTTTTTTATAGAAATGGTTCGAATTACAGGCAATAACCCATCCTATAATTATTAATGTTACAGAAAACAACTTAAGACACGCCCTATATATATAATCTAAATCTTTAAGATAAACCCAGGATATTACCCCTATAACAGCACCAACTATTCCTAGAATCAAACCCTTATATTTTTGTAAAAACATCAAGTTACCCCTTTCGTATAAACAAAATATTCCATATACATAAATAATACTAAATTATGGAACGTTTTTAAAGAATCAAAATGTTTTTATATTCAATTCATATATTTTATTTCTTTTCTTAATAAAAATATCCCCATAGATAAGTAAATTCAAAGGGATAAAACGGTGCATATTTTTTATAAACAGTTAATCTTTTTTCAAAACGGTTAAACTTTATTTCAAATCCACACAAACAAGAATCTAAGACAAAAAAGACCCTATTTAGGGTCTTTTTTCCTAGCTTAATAGAAAATATTTCATTAGAGTAAGTACCACTTGCAACGTAGTATGTACCCCAACATTTAATAACCAAGACTTCAGACCAATCCTTGTCCATTTTTCACGCACAAATGAAAACTTATTTCCAAACTTGATTGAAACCTTAGTTTTATTTAAATTGCTCTTCTCACTTCCTCTCTTCATTTCTCTCATTCTGTTATAATTCTTACTTGCTTTACTAGATTTTTTCTTTTTCATCTGAATCACCACATATATTTTTTTGGACATTATTTGAATGTCAAAATATAATAAGCAGTTCATTCCTATGAAATTCGCACTTATCATGTTTACCTTGTACTAGAACGTTCCTATGCCTTGCACTATCAAACAACAAATCAAAAATGATAGAAACAAATTCTAGAAAAGGAGTTTTAAAAAATAACATCCTTTATACATTCAGTAATTCCCCATGCACTTTCATTTCACTGAAAATATGTAATTAAAATGTATTAAAAGAAATAAAATACATTGCGGTTCGGAAATCTTCATTCTCAAGTGAAATTTTATAGTTTAAGAGTTTTTCACATCTCATATCTCGTTATAACAATAAATTATTTTTTGAGGTCCATCTAAAAAAGTGTAGCTATTTCATATACTAAAGTTAAAAATTCAACTGAACATGGCTTTGAGAACAAGTGCTCCTTATTACGAAAATAAGGGGCATTTGATTTAGTATTTATCAAACAAGTTTTTTCATAAAATATTTATTTCTGATATTATAAAAATAGGTAATATATTCTAAGAGTATAATCCTAAATCATAAATATTCAGGAGGTATAAAAATGGTTAGATGTACAGCTCCAGTAAGAGGACATAGTTCAGCAAGTGCTGCAGCAAATTGCCCAGCATGTAGCGGACGTTCTCGTGGTAATTATTACAGTTCCAATACTTATTTCCCGTCTTATTCTTCAGTTTCAGAAAATACGGGGAGAAGTAACTCAATCAGCAATGGAAGTGCGGCTCGTAATTCTAAAGCACGTTGGTCAAAGTCTACTTCCACAGTACTCTATACTTCAGCGGAAATTAGAAGTCTTACGCCAATTCGTGATAAAGTAGAAGAAATAACTGTTACTAAACCAGATTTAAGAGATGTTTTTTTATGTCATGCCTGGGATGATAGAAAAGAGTCTGCTAAAGACTTACATGATTTACTTGAGACTTTAAGTGTATCAGTATGGTTTAGCGAAAAAGATGTCTTACTTGGTCAACCATTATTACGAGCTATTGATAAGGGGTTGGTAAATTCAAAGGTCGGAATTGTACTAGTGACTCCTGCTTTCCTGAACCGTCTTTCGAATGAAGGTGTTGCGGATAAAGAGTTGTCTGTATTACTTGCTACAGATCGTCTAATCCCAATCGTTCATGGTACAACTTATGATGCTTTGAGAGAAGTAAGTCCCTTATTAGCGTCTAGAAGCGGATTAGATACATCTGAAGAATCACTCGGAGATATAGCTGCTAAACTAGCTGAATTAGTAAATCTCTAAATCTGTATAAAATATACTTCAAACAAAGCATGTTCTTTAGCTATTGGTATTTTGAAAGTATCATTTTTATTTAGTCTAACTATGTGTTACTAGTGTAGTCGGGTTAAGTCTTTACATATCCCATTTAAAATAACGTTCCCAAATGAAAGTTTGTGGACATACAGAAAACCCACAAACGCTGTTAAACAATGTTTGTGGGTTTTGTAGTGGGACATTGTTGATATGCGATTATTATAATGTTGGAGGATACCTAGTTTAGGTAAGATTTTCGAACATTTTTAAAGATTATAGTGGAAATGGATTTTACAAAACATACAAAATGTTAAACTCATAAAGCCCAGTAATATCGGTACGTATGCATGATATTACTGGGCTTTTATTTGGATATTCAACGGCGTGTTTTACAAATTATATAAATACCTAAACTTAGTTTTACTTTTTACATATGAACATCTTAAAAAAACATTTCCAAAAGGTACACCTTTTAATGTGGTGTAATTTCTATGAAAAACAATGTGTCAAAAAGTTCGAGATAATATTTTGCAGTACTTCAAAAATACATAGACCTTTTTAATCATTTATAAATTGCTGTAAATTAGTATCCCAAAACCGATTATTTTGGGACGCTCAAATATCGAGAGATTTTTGCTGTTGTTTTTTCTAAAAACTACTCCAAAACAAAAAATGTAAATTTTCTCGTTTTGGGGGTCTTTACATTTCTTAGCTTGATAGTGATGTGCTGGAACCCCATAGCCATCAAGCTAAGATTAAGTAAGAATCCATTCAACTAGATTTTTTTCTGTTTACTAAAGATTTGATATGAACTATTTAAAAATTTGCATATGAAATAAACCCTAGTACAAAATTCTTAATTTCTTAAGAGAAGGTATTGGAGTTTATCTTTTGTATATACGTCATCATTTCATTAAAAAAAGACAAATAGATGCCTCTGGGCATCTATTTGTCTAAAATCGACTACTTAAAATCATTTTACTTCTACCGTATAACTCCCTGTTCCACCGCCATATTTATATACACTTAAGTAATATTTCCCTGGCTTCGCATTATAATTTCCAAGCAATTTGTTTCCATCACGTTTTGTTGCATAAGTTACATAATTATTTAGACCTGATTCAGAGTATAACACCCAGTTCAGTCCAAGGTTTTGTTCGTTCGTAACGGTAATTTGTAAATCTTTTGGGTCCTTTACATCGATAACAAATCTGTCAACTTGATCTTGATCACTTAAGTTTCCTCTTAATAACGTGTTCAAAGATAATGGATTCGCTGCATCAAATGAATTATTCGGTTCTTTTTCTACAGCTGTACCTTCTTCTGTATTCACTCCGCTAAACACAACATCATATTCAAATTGTCCAGCGGCATTGACACGGTAATTTACAAAATAAGCAGTTAATGTTTTGTATCCGCTCCACTCTTTTTCTGCAAGATGCTTCAGCATATCATTCGTTGCTTGATTCATCACTTTCCAATCCTCATTCTCCCCTTTTGCCGTACTTCCTGTATATGTTCCTTGTAGTGTGAAGGTATTAAAAAATTGTGATTTATTCTTTGTTACCTTCACATCTTTTAACTTTGCTTCATTGGTGATATCTGCCGCAACATCTGAAAGCGGTTTCGGATTGTGCTGTGCTACATAATCATCTGATACTTGCGGAATTGTATACTTATCACGATTATCTATCAGCATTTGCATGTAAGTTTGATATTCTTCATTTAATTTATTATCTTTACTTAATGTAGAACGGTACGCATCGTAACCTGGAACATCATTTGTACGAATTAAATCATGCACTTTATCGAACATATCAGGACGGTTATTATACATATACGATTGCAATGCAAACGAGTAATTATAAAAATCCCACGTTCCGTATTTTGCATTTAATGTTTGCGCTGCTGTGTAACGTTTCGCAGGATCATTAGACAACCCACCAATGATACTTTTTCGCGGTACTACGCTGTCTAATCGCGTTGAGCCTGCAAAAAACTCCGCATTTCCTTCTTCAAACCATGTTAAGCGTTCATTTTGATACATTTCTCCTTGACCCCATAATCCCGGAACTTCGTATCTGCCCTGTAAATAGTGTGTAAATTCGTGACGAAACAATTCTTCCAAACTATAAATACTCTGCTGTGGTGTACGTTCATATGTAAAGAAGGTTCCTGTTCCTTCAATATACATTCCACCATTATTTGTTTCATAGCCGTATAGTTGACGGTTAAATTGATATTCATCCGGACTATTATAAATAACCATTGTTAACACATCATCAGCATGTCCACTTTCGAGTGGTTTATCACTACCAACTGTACGATAAAATTGAGATCGTACTTCTTTTGCTGCCCAATATAAACGTTTAATTTTTTCTTCGCTAACTTTATCTCCCGCTTTAAAGACAATAGCCCCATCATCAAATGTATACGTTTTTGGCAAATAATGTTTCTTACCATCTTCTCGAATTTGATCTAAATTTACCGTTTTTCCATTTGCATCTATCCCGCCGTAATTAGTAGCAATTTGTTCTGCTGCAACAAAATATTGTTGCCCTAAATATGGATATATCCCCATTGCTTCTGTAACAACTTGCTGCCCTTTTGTTGGTGTACTATAAAACTTGCCAAAACGACTAGCATAGTAAATACCATTATTAATTAGCCATCCGTTTTTGTCTGTTACTGTACCTATTAGTGCAAAACGATTTATCTCATTAATAAAGCCATCAATTTTTCCATACCACAGCATATCTTTTGGTTCTTTTCCTGTAGCATTCATATACGATTGAACTTCATAATCAACTTCTTTCATCAAATTATATACAGCATCGCCTTTAGTTCGATCTTCAATAAACGTAGAAAGATTATCGTTATATTGTTTAAAGATTTCACCTGCATATTGAATAACTTCTACATCAGCTGACGCCCCTCCAATTAACATCCCATAAGACGAAATTACTTTATTTTGTTCTGTTGTACCAAGTTTAAAATTCGGGTTCTTCGCAATTGTTTTTAAAGCTGGCAAACATTTATCATGATAGACACGTTCACTTAGTTTACTTAATTCTTGATGATAAAAACCTAAATAAAAACCTGAGCGTAAAATTTCTACTAATGTCTCAATTCCTTTTGAGTCATCTTTCGTATAGGCTTGTCCTTGTTCTGCTAGCTTAGCAATGATTGCCTGCATACGGCTATCATCTTGATAGAATTTGAGACTATCATTATTAAACTGAAATAACTCCGGAATTTGATACCATTGAATCGTAACCAGAAGATCGGTCAATTGCTTGTTGCTTAATTGATTTAATTCAGCCATTGAATATTTCTTTTCTTCAACAAGCTGTTTAGCATTCTCATTTGGCATCGGTGGACGCTGCGATAAATCTGCTAACTTTAGACGTTTAGTAAATGATCCATTTTCTTGTACATTCGAAGGGTGCGCTAACTCATCAACGGATTTCCTTAATCCTACCGGCTCCATTTGTAATACGTTCTTCACATTTTTTTCTTTTGTCTCTGCTTGAATTTGTAAACCACTACATGATATTGTCACGAGTCCAACACCAATAATCAGTTTAGAAAATCTCGAATACTTAACCATACCGTTACCTCCTTAACAAGTAAGAAAATTCTGAATTTTTACAAGTGAACATTCTATTTGTATTTATTACTAGTTCCCTATAAATACAAGTAAGAATAGTGATGAATTAGTAGCTTTTTACTACGATTAATCATACACATTTCTTACATTCAATCCTCCTTCCTTAAATTTATACAAGCAAAAACTATGCCAATGTTATTTTAGTGAATAAAGAAACGTTCTTTATCCATACTGTAGTATAAAATATACACAACTAATTCAACAATGTATAAATAATTTGACAATGTACAAATTATTTGGCACAAGCCCCCCTCCTTTGTCCTCGGCCACCTTTAAACTTCCTAACAGTAGATAGTTAGCAGTTCCAACTGCTGATTTACAATAAAGTTTAATTTTTAAGGTCTATCTTACTTATAGAAATTTATGAAGATTGTCTCGAGGATAATTGTAGCTTTGAAATAAAGTTTGATTAAAAATACCTCACAAACCCATATTTTACGATAAAGAAAAAGAATCCATTTTGAAAAAAGGTGATATGCTCCACTTTTGAGATTGACTATTTATCTTTCATAAAAAAGTTTGATCATTTTTATGATCTTTCCTCCATTAAAGCGCCCGATTGTGGAAGATTAAGAAAATGATTATGATTGCTGCTTATAGCTTGTTGAACTAACGCACCCGCTACTTTAAGTGAATTGATTCACAATCTTACTGGGAATTTACTTAAAAAAGCTGAATTAACTTAATAAAAAAAGGACTCCCTTTTTGGGAATCCAATTCATTCAGTGTCACTTTGGTTAAAGCCTAATCTTCTCGGTTCGCAACACTGTCATTAGCCTCATCGGCACCTTCGCCGACTTTATTACCCATCGCTCCTCCTGCAACAGCTCCTGCAACGGTACCAAGTGGACCAAGAACAGAACCCAAAGCAGCTCCTGCGACAGCACCGACACCAGTTCCTACCGCTTCTCCAGCATCATTATCGACACGGTTACGTTCGTTTTTATCAGCCACTCATCTCACTCCTTATTTAGAATAGGCAAGTGCTTTCCAGCACAATACCTTACATATTTTGTCCTATAAGGACCGATTTATGTGAAGTTTAAATCTGTCCTTATAACTTTGTAATTTTCACTATCCTTCACGTTGTACAATAAGAAAAGCTGCCATAATGACAGCTAGATCTTAAACTATTGCAACCTTTAGTTCAAGTAGTACTAGTCCAACTTTTATTTATTCATCTACTCCTGCATCTATTTTCCAGCTATTTTGCAACTTCCGGATATAAATGATCTGGCCAATATGATATGCGTTATGAGTCGACACATTTCCAATGTATTGCCCACCATTTCACGTATCCAGGATAACCATTAACTTCTCTCTCAACTTTTTCTTCAGATAATAACTCTTGCCAACGTAAAAGCACCTCTAATAGTTGTTTTTTAAGGCAGAAAAAGTATGATTTTCAGGAATAATAAAGCTGTTATTATTTCCTATTGAAGGCACAGCATTAACGTGAGATTTTTGGTACCTTGTTTGCCATGTTTGATTCCAATATAGTAGATGCTGCACAATTTCATCAATACTATTACTTTCTTCGTTTGGCGTCCAAAATGCATGTTCCTCAGACAATCTTTCTACTGAATCTGAAAATGGTAGGTACCAACTTGGGTGATTAGCATTTGCCAACAACTGATCCGATAAAACATCTTTTGCATGAGCCATAACCAACACTCCTAATTGTAGCTTTATAATAAAGTTTGATCAAAACGGATTCATTTTTTTTATAAAAACCCCTTCATAAGAGAACGTATATTCGTGTATAATAAGAACAAACGTTCTTATTATTAAGGAGGCGTAAAGGTGTATGACTACTCAATTTTGCCGAATCGAATTGTTTTATGTGTAGATCTTCGAAGCTTTTATGCTTCAGTTAGTTGCATCAAGATGGGATTAGACCCACTACATACCAAATTAGCTGTAGTAGGAGACGTAAACAGGAGTGGTTCCATTGTTTTAGCTGCAACACCACCACTAAAGGCATTAGGTGTTAATAAAATGGCAAGGTTGTACGAAATACCACGACGCAAAGACATTCTTGTGGTAAACCCAATCATGGGCACTTATATAAAATGCTCAAATTACATAACAAAATTAGCTTTACAATACGTTCCGATTGAGGATTTCCACCAATACAGCATCGATGAATTCTTTATGGATATTACAAATAGTATCCATCTGTTTGCGAATGAGCCATATGAATTTGCGTTGAAATTCAAACGTGAAATATATGAGAAAACAAGAATTGAATGCACAATTGGGATTGGGCCTAATCCTTTAATGAGTAAGATTGCTTTAGATGTGGAAGCGAAGAAGACAAAAGACTGCATCGCATATTGGAAGTACGAAGATGTACCCATAAAATTATGGCCGATACGACCACTTAGTAAGTTTTGGGGGATTTCGAGTAAAACAGAAGTAAAGTTAAATCGAAAAGGAATATATTCAATCGAAGATTTAGCGCAATACCCGCTCAAATACTTAAAACAAAGTTTTGGGGTTATTGGTGAGGAATTACACTTACATAGCAACGGCATTGATTTTAGCCGCATTGCAGAAAAATACATACCAGCAACAACTTCAATTGGTAAAAGCCAAATACTCATGCGTGATTACACAATAGAAGAATTTCCGATTATCCTTCTGGAACACATCGAGGAAGTTTGTTATCGGATGAGAAGACAAAACAAACTAGCTCAAACAATCCATTTTTCCATTGGTTACAGTAAAAATTCCGCTGGTGGTTTCAGAAAAACTCACACTATGAACCGACCAACTAATTTAACAATGGATATCTATCATATTTGTACATATTTTTTACATAAGTTTTATACCGGGGAACCAATTAGATCTATCAATGTTTCTTTAATCAACTTAATCAATGAAGGTGAAGAACAAATATCTCTTTTTGACAATGTAATACAACGAGAAAAAGAAATGAAATTAACGAAGGTAATGGATGAAATACGCACTAAGTTTGGTAAGAACAGCATATTAAGAGGAATTTCTTATACAAATAGTGCTACAGCAAGATACAGAAACACATTGTTAGGAGGACACAAATCATGAACAACGCTAATATGCCAAAGGGAAGAGGAATGGTGAAATGGACGCCATTTGCTGCAATGACAGAACAATTTGATGGTATACGTGAGATTATTAAGGAAAAGAATAAAGTAGCACGTCCAATCTTAACTTCTGAAGAAAAAGAACTTATCGAGAACATGTTATTATGCTCATTACTATCTGAAGAAGAGGTGTTGATTACATATTACGAAGATGGCTATTTGCTTACTAACTATATGACCGTAACTGATATTGATCCATTGAATTGTTCTATACTATGTACAGATGCTTTTTATAACAGAATTAATCTTAAATTCATGGATATTATTGATGTAAAATAAAGGAATTCCATGCTAAGTATAAATGTTAAATGTGATGATTGCGCTCCCCCCTTGAAATAAATGAATTCGAAGCTAAGGATATGAAACTATATTTTAAAGATATAATAAATGAAACTTGAGTCAAAAATATCTTATAGCAAAAGAGACTCCATTATAGAGTCTCTTTTGCTAGTATACTCATATGGAAGTATCTACTTTAGAATGAAAATAAAGTTGTTTAATTTTTGATAAAAAATATTTCACCAAACGAAAAACTAACCTCTCCTTATCTCATTGGAAACCTATTAATGTAATATTATTTTATTTAGCAAACAGATGGTTTCCAATTTGGGCAACGGTTTGACGTGTTGTAATCCATTTATCAGTCGAGGTTTTGGGATTGTAGAAATAAAGCCAATCAGAATTTGTTCCTTTTGAAGTGAGAGCCTCTTCTACTGCTATTTTTGCTTCCTGTGTAGCAGGCTGATTAATTCTACCGTCTGTAACAGGAGTAAATGCATAACCATTTTTAATGGGTTCATAAATTACGTCTGTAATTGTATTTGGAAAACCATTTGCGTTAGCACGATTTAATACTACCTTTGCAACTGCAACCTTTCCTGCATGCGGTTCTCCCCCTGCTTCTGCATTTACTAATCGAGCCATTAAGTCCACTTCTTGTAATGAAATACCAGTATCAACCTTTAAGTGCTGACCGACAAAAATATGGTTTTCATCTACGTTATTGTTTTGTTTTATTGACTGTATTGAAACCTTATATTGTTGTGATATAGAACTTAATGTATCCCCACTTTTCACTTGGTAAATTGCTTGATATGTATTAGTTGAAACTGTTGAATTATTTTTTTGAACATATTTGTTTGCAGTTGACGGTACCGGAATTGTTAAACGTTCTCCAATATTAATTTGATCATTTTCTTTATTGTTTTCTTGTTTAAGTAATTGTACGGACACCTCATATTGTTTACTTATTGCTTCTAGGGTATCATTCTTTTGAACCGTATAAACCGTTGAAGCCGCAGTCCCTACTGGACTTGATACTACTGTAATCATTGCAGCAGATAATGGTAACCAGGTTTTCGCCTTACATAACTTCATTCAAAAAAGCCTCCTAAAAATTATTAAGTACTCTTAATATGTTTAAGTAAAAAACAAATCAAGCTATTTATAGCGTAACAAAACATTGAATTCAAGTCATTGAATTTGTATTTCTATATAATAATTGGGTTGCTTATGATATTAAAATTGAATTATTATAATTATGTTTCAAAAGAATCGGACAATCTAATTTTTAAAATAAATATGGTGAAAGTAGAGGTTTATTTCAATTACCTAATAGTTTCTTCCTAAGAACTGTTTCTATATGCTATACTGACTCCTAATTACTTATAGAAGGAATGATAAAAATGAAGGTTTTGTTATCCATTATTTTGTTTAGTTCTCCTTCAATTAAGTATCTTTCTTTACATTATCTTTACTATTAATCATTATATTTAGTATAATAAATATAATGATATAAATAATGCCATGGAGGTTTATAACATGAAAAACATAATGGAACGCCTCAACAATCCATTTATTAAATATCCACTAACTGTGATTTCAGCTATAGCTATAATAAAAACAGGTTATGATTTAGGTTCCTTTATTATAAAGTTAAAATATTTTTAAATCGTAAAAAGGCAATTGATTTTTTTTACAAAAGGTCAATTGCCTTAAATAATATAGAAAAAGCACTGCTAAAATCTTCAGCAATGCTTTCCCATTAAACGTACTATGTGATAATGAACGTCTAATTTTTCTACTCATGAGTTCTGTATACTCACATATATTTATTTTAGATTTAAGATACGTTCTATTTCCTTCACACTCAACTTACTTGCTTTTGCAATAGTTTCAAGTGGTACACCAATTTCATGCATTCCTCGGATCATCTGCATCTTACCTTGCTCAATCCCTTTTTCCATGCCCTCTTGTTCTGCATGCGCTAACTTAGCTTGTTCATCTAAAAGCAATTTCTCTCGAGCTTCGTACGCTGTTCTAAAAGAAGAATCATGGCTCATATTTTCCCATTTATTTATTGCCTTTTGTAAAATTGGATCTTGATTCATCGCAATCTCCTCCAATGTTTGAGTTAAATGTTCATCTTCATGTGCTGGTAATAATAACATCCAACGAACAAATGTATTTTCCCACGGGTTGACTTTTTCTTCACGCCATTGTTTTACCAATTTCGGTATCTCTACAAAATGGATTTCAATGTCGTCACTTAATAGTTGCTGCATTTTAGTATTCCATAATTGTCCGATGGTATGAAATGCATCATCCTGAGAAAATAAAATAAAATCTAGTAAGTTAATGGTAATAGTTTTCCGAAGTGAACGATATGGCATTCCTTCTTGCATTTGAGATGTATAAAGTTTACTCCAGTAATATAATGATCTCTTTACCATATCATGTGTATTTCGAAGCTGAATTTCAATATTTACTTGCGTTCCATTATCTAGCGTTGCTAATAGGTCTAAAATCGATAACTTATCATCTTCATAAGATTTATGGAGATGTGGATCATCTAATTGTAGCGAAGTAATAGGTGCATCTAAAGATTCCTCTAAAATTGCATTTAGGAAACCCGTTAAAATTTCTTCATTTCCTTTTGTTCCAAATAACTGTTTAAAAGCAAAATCAATGCGTAAATTCACTAATTTAGTGGACATGGATTTCCTCTCCCTGTCTGTATCATATCTTATTACTATTGTACATAAAAAAAGGTAGCACATGCAAACAGGCTCTTATGTTATCACACTTAAGAAGCTGCCTAAACTCATAAAAAATTTATGATTCTGGATAAAAAGAATGGTGAGTAACATTGTTATTGCACCAGAACTATCAAAACGCTTAATGAAGAATAAATCGTTCAGCATAATTAAAGTTTTTCAAGTACCAAATCCTAATTCATATGGGAGTGATTTGCTACATATTTTTTAAACTCAAAGGAAAATAACCATTCCATTTATATTCTAAGACACTAACAAGCCCTACAATACTATTATAGGGCTTAAATTTGTTGTTTGCGCGGCTGTGCTTTTATATTTACTGTGAGTCCATCAAATTACTCATAATTACATCTCCCTTTAATATTTTTTACTTTTTAATACCACAAAAAAGCGGTCTTCGGATAAAGACATTAAGCACATTAAGCTTAATTCTCAGTCCGAAAGACCGCTAATATTTGTCGATATAAAAATAAAATTAAAAAGGATACTTTTATTTTAACTATAAACCTAAAAAAATTCAATTTGATTAAGTATAAATTAACTCATGAATCAAGTGTAATTTTTCAAATTACGAACTTCTACTAGCAGAAATTCCTGCCTTAGATAAAGCAGCCATCGTTGTTCTATCATAACCGCATACTGCGCCTGTATAAAAAGACTTCTATCCATAAAATTTTGATGTTTCTTTTCCCAAAAAACACTATCATATAAGAAGGAGGGGAATTATGCTTACAGTAGAGAAAATGTTAGAGAATTACGGGTTAGATTTGACTAAAAACATAAAAATCGTTCGGCATAAAGATGAGGATAGAATTGATGTTGTTAATTTATATGAAAAAGGACAATTAGAGTTATACCAAAAACATCAAAAAGATGATGTTTTCGGAGAATGTGAATATGTGGTTAGTTTCCTAGACTTTGAGGAAGGTAAAAAAGCTGTATTTATAGGTGTTTACAAAGTGTTAAGCAAATCCAACCCCAAAAAATTCATTACTGATAAACTTTATGATTGGATGAAACCTGAGTACAAAAAGGGTAATGAATACTATTACGAAATGGAAAAAGTCCAAGGCTTTGGGGAACTAGAGGGTCGGATAATCATTAATTGGTCCGAGCGAACATTTCATATGTGGTTTGCACCACTAAAAAAGGTAAAGGCAACCAGAAAGAGAAAACAATTTGATATCATAGAAATAATCCAAAAAGGAGCCATTCGTAAGTTTCCAGGATTTCTGGATTTTACACTTACATTCAACGATTTAAAAAAATTATATGATAACCCTGATGTTAACTCCACTTGGTGTAAAATGCTTTCCTCAGTAGCAGGAATCTATACAATTTTAGATAGAGCAACAGGAAAATTATATATAGGTAAAGGAAATGCATATGGTGGAATTGGAAAAGGGGGTATATGGGGAAGATGGGAATCTTACGCTAAAACTGGACATGGAGGTAATAAACGATTAATGGAACTACTAGAAAGTAATCCAGAACGTAAAGAAGATTTTCTCTTTTCGATATTACGTACCTTACCCAAAACAATTACTAATGATGAAATACTAGATATTGAAAATATTTATAAGGAAAAGTTGGGTACACGTGAATTCGGGTATAATGCGAATTAGTCGTTAATTTGAAATAAAGTTTAATCAAAACTTGCTCTTAAAATATTTTAACAAATTATTTTTCTATAAACAGTTAATCTTGTTTCAAAGCGGTTGTACTTTGTTATAAACGATTAAACCTTATTTCAAATCCACGTTCAGATTAAAGTTGCACGACATCAATGTTGCACTAAGCAACCAATTTATTAAAATAAATTGGTTGCTTGAAAGATTATTCGAAGAAGATCAATAACAACTTTGAATCATTTTCTATCCGTTATAGTAAAACTAATGTTATTTGTCTTATCTTTCCCTACATATCTATCATATCCGAAATCATATGTGTTTGGTGACTCGTTCTCGTCTACCCCTTTAGCTATTAACTTATCAATCTCTTCTATTGTTAGTTTAGGGTCTGCAATACGAATCACACATTCCATTAGTTTACGGTATTGCTCATATGAAATTTTATCCTCAAATACTTTCTTGTTTGTTGCAACTGATACGGAGTTCGATACCCAATCACTTTTACCCATTTTAGCGTATAGTTCAAAACCCTTCCAGTTTGCACTATAAATATTATCGTTTTCTTTATCACGGTGTTCTATCCTTGAATCTTCAATCTCAATCATACCGTTTGAGTATTCTTTTAGCTTGTTTTCAAAGTCTAATTGATGTGTATACCCCTCTTCTATCTTATCAACATTACTATTTGTAGTTACAGCCCATACTAATATCAGTCCAAGTATAATACCTAAAGTAATTTTATATCTCATTACTTTTTACCTAACTGATGTTTTTCATCAAAAATAGCAAAGTTTACGAGGTCCTTAGCGGATTCTTCTTCGTCTATAAAATTAAAATTACCATCAATTAGATACTGTAAATACTCATCAAAGCTGTTTGCAATCACTTTATATTCATCAGGGTCGTGTAAAAAACGAATTATTTGACCACATACCCCTTCATCAGAAGGATTAAAATCAATATACAGCTTGGATGTTCCACCGTTGTTCATACAATCTGAAAAGTGAATATACGTGCCAGGGAGAAGTCCTTCTGGATTTATTTTAGAGTCAACAGCATCCTCGTCATCTTGGTATTCTAAAAGATAGGAGACGTCTTCTCCTTCTTTTGAACTTTCGATCATTTCCTGTGTAGAAAGCAAATAATATGGATACTCTTCAACATCTGAGCCCAAAATACATACCGTGACTTCGTTTTCTCCATATTTCCGCCAATATGTACCATCGATATTTTCAAGTAAAGAGATTAAAGATTCTGGACAATTTGGATATTTCGTCCTTAATATATCAATATCCTCTTTTGCGGCACCGTATGCTTTATTTAGTGCTTCGAGATCACCTGTTGATAATGCTGCTTTCAAATTGCTTAAAAATTTGTTTACCAAATCCATTATTTTGTCCTCCCGATAACCAAATATAAATGTTTTAGTCTAAAAACCTAACATCAATAAGATTTGGCCTTTAACTGTTTTCACATCAAATTTAATTAGTACCCTTACGCTCTAGTTCTTCTCGATTAAAGTATTGTTCTAGTAACTCTTTACCTGTTTTGATTGTAGTATAGTACTCTCCACCATACAGTTTCCCTTCTGATGGTTTATGGAAATCTTCGTATTTAGGGAAGTCTTCATTCTCTTCAAATGATTTCTTTGCAACCTCCATGTCTTCTGCTTCTATTTTAGCAAACAATCTACCTATACCGAATAACCCTTCATCATCAATACTTTCTTCTACAAGGTAGTGTTCCTTTTCCTCTATTGGTGTCATTTTACTTTTTCTAACAGAATATAGATGACCCGTTTCTTCTTCCCTTACCGTAATAAAAATCCAACCAACTCTTACAACTGTACAAGGCTCTAATCCTAGTAATGTATAGGCAACTACCTTTTGGTCTTTCACATATTTCCCCATTTTATCTACCCCTTGTTGTTTATTTTAAACCGTAACCGTAGCCTCTCAGACATCTATCTGCTCTCAATAATGCATCTCTAGCCGCTTCCTTCTCTGCAGATGTTAATCTGTTGTCAATCGTGTTCCAATACACCTTCCCGCGTTTCTCTATCACTTCTACATGAGTCATGTTTACAAATGCTTCGTGACGTTGCATGACGTCTCTATTGTTTTCTCTGTACCCCATATACTTATACCACGCATCTACTCCTATATCTTCTCCAGTACCGCTTACTTTCGTAAAACCTGCTTTTGCACTACCTATGAAAAATGGCATATTTTTATCCCCTCTCTTATTTTAAAATGTTATTATTGCGTTCTATTTGTTGTGAACTCATAAACTGCCCTACAATTTGTAGTGCATCACAGTTAATCTCTTTCATTTGCTGTTTTTGTTTATTTGTTTTCAATTCTACTTCAACTAACATTTCAAAAGCTTACTGAGCTGTTTCATTTTATGTATTGTTGAAACCTCTTAAATAACTAATCTGTAATAGTTACCCCTTATTCCACTACATTTATATATATTCTGTTAAGTATAGAAATATTTTCAACGTAGTGATACATATCTATAACCATATAAAACAGTAATCCCCTTTACTACAACTGTATTTTTTTCAATACTTTTCACTATCGCTTATCCTGTTAAACGATTCCTATATTGAATATAAATTGCAAATTCTATAGGTTCCTTTTTTTGTTTTGCTTCTTCAATATAATATAATTCTTCTTCGTCGGCACTTAACTCTAACTCCCAATTTTCAAAGTTTCTTTTATGTATGGATAGTTCATGTGATTCCGGTGATCCTATTTCACATCTTAAATCTTTAACAAAAACACGGTCTACACAATGCCGTACCATATGCCACCTCCATCTGAGTATGTCTTCATTACAAGCCTAATATTTTCCGATTTTTTCTTCAATTCTGTTAAATTAAATACTCTCATTATATTAAACTCCGTAGAAATAATTTTATCTTCTCTCCAAGGGTTTAAATATAATTCAATAAATCAGTTTATATTGATATCCTATTTAAATATAATTTTCAAACCATCTTCATAAAGGCTCTAGTCATCAATATAAACTTATCTTAATAGAATCAAAATGGGACAATCACAATTATAAATTTAACTTTGTAAATATCTATATATAAGCCAATCTTTTTATACATATATTGGATAAATTATGGTAAGATATCATTGAATATTATAAAAATATTAATTTTTCCAATAACGGAGGGCTTATTAAAATGGGGAAGGCAACAGCAACAGCAAAATCAAAGAAACTAGTAGGAATTGTGGCAACAGCAACATTAGCTACATCAATGATAGCAGGAACAAGTAACGCAAGTGCACAAACGACAGATTCATTAAAAGTTAGTGAACCAGTACAGGAAAGAGCAGAAGATAAGAAACTTACACTGTTTGTTCCTCCTCAAAATGTTGTTTTTGTAGGTGATACATTTGATCCTATGAAAGATGTATGGGCTAAAGATAAAAACGGGAAGGATATTACTTCAAGAGTAACTTATACAGGTGATGATAAAGTAGACTTAACTAAAATGGGAGATTATGAATTAACTTTTACTGTTTCAGATGATGAGGGTAATACTGTTGTTCAAAAACAACGTGTAGCAGTTAGATATAAGCACGTTACTAATACTGCTCCAACAATATTAATACTGCGCGATAAAATTACACTTAATATAGGTGATACATTTGATCCAATGGAAGGTGTAACTGGATCAGATTCTGAAGAAGGAAATCTGACTCATAAAATTACTTATGATAATGGGCTAGATACAAGTAAGCCTGGTACTTACTATATAACGTATTACCTAATGGATTCTCAGGGAAAAATGGATCTAAAAACTAGAACTATAACAGTAATAGACCAGTCCCCAGTAATTACAACTCCAGATGAATTTGTAATTACTGAAGGTGAACAATTTGATCCAATGGCTGGTGTTAAGGCTACTGACCCTGAGGATGGTGATATTACTTCTAAAGTAGAATATGAGTATTATACTGGCTCTGTAAATAAACCTGGTACATATAAAGTGTATTATAAAGTGAAAGACTCTTTCGGAAACACAGCAAATACAGTGGCTAAGTTAATTGTAAGAGAGAAACTTAAACCGATAGATGAAGCGCCCGAACTAAAAGTACCTACTGTAACCACAATTACTGAAGGTGATAAATTCAACCCTATGACGGGAGTATCTGCTACTGATAAAGAAGACGGTGACATTACTTCTAAAGTAACAGTTGATGGCAGCGTTGATGCTTCTAAACCGGGTACGTACGAATTAACTTATACTATTTCAGATTCCAAAGGACATACTGTTACCGCTAAACAAACTGTAACTGTGAAGCAGAAAGTAGAAATAAAAAATGAAGCACCCGAATTAACTGTGCCATTTACTAGTACACTTCGTGTTGGTGAAAAATTTGATCCAATGGCTGGTGTATCTGCAACTGATAAGGAAGATGGTAATTTAACTAATAAAGTTAAATATAAAGGTAATGTGGATACATCTAAACCAGGTAAATATATTGTAGAATATTGGGTTGTTGATTCTAAGGGAGTTAATGCAACAGCTACACAATCCGTAATCGTGAAAGAAAATGAAGAAACTCCAGATATGGAACCGAAATTAACTGTACCTACCGGAGCAACGATTAATGTAGGGGATAAGTTTGATTCAATGGCCGGAGTTAAAGCTATCGATAATGAAGATGGCGACATTACTGATAAAGTAACCGTTGACGGCAGTGTTGATGCTTCTAAACCGGGTACGTACGAGTTAACTTATACTGTTTCTGACTCTAAAGGACATACTGTTACCGCTAAACAAACTGTAACTGTAAAACAAAAAGTAGAGCCTACAGATGAAGTGCCAGTTTTAACGGTACCTGCTGAATCTACTATCAATGTAGAGGATAAATTCAACCCACTTGCTGGTGTTAAAGCTATTGATAATGAAGATGGCGACATTACTGATAAAGTAACGGTTGACGGCAGCGTTGATGCTTCTAAACCGGGTACGTACGAGTTAACTTATACTGTTTCTGACTCTAAAGGACATACTGTTACCGCTAA
>NZ_JAEHBQ010000030.1:0-54339 GCF_016483555.1 Bacillus cereus group sp. N14 | reverse complement strand
CCTTTATCCCCCCGAAGCCGCCCTCCGACCGCTCGACCCGTCTCGCCGGCTGGGCCATGTGTTCCTGTAGCACCAGTAGCGCCCGTGTTACCTTGAGGTCCGGTAGCACCAGTAGCGCCAGTATTACCTCGAGGTCCAGTGGCGCCGGTAGCGCCCGTGTTACCTTGAGGTCCGGTAGCACCAGTAGCGCCCGTGTTACCTTGAGGTCCAGTGGCGCCGGTAGCGCCCGTGTTACCTTGAGGTCCGGTAGCACCAGTAGCACCAGTAGCGCCCGCTGGCCCGGTAGGTCCAGTAGGTCCTTGAATGAATGAAGCAGAATTAACTAGAGCGGTTTGTAATGCTGCGATTAATTTAAGAAGCTCTTGAAGTGTGCAAGGGTCAATTCGGAATAGTTTTGTAATGTATAGTAAATAATTAATTAGATTTTGAAGCTCGATAAATACAGCGCTTGCTACAAAAGTTGGATTTTTTAATATAGTTATTAAGTTTTTGATAATAGCTAATCCTTGCGCTTTCAGGGAGGAAGTAGCTTCTAGTGAACAAATAAATTTACTTAGTAGGTTCAATGTATCAATTAGATCTTCAATATTTTGGGGAGATGGATTTGCAAAAAGTTTTGGGATTATTTTTGTTAAATCGATAATGATTGCGCGAAATGTTCTAAGTTGTGCTTTAGTAATTGGGATCGATGGGGTATTTGGGATTCGTCCAGCGCTACTTGGAAAGCATGGTTTGGAGAATTTGTTTTGACTGTCGTCATAACGAGACATTAAATCTCTCCTTTCTCATGAGAATGTGAATGAAACTCATCATAGTAGATGCAAAAATTAGTTAAATGGTCATAGTAAAATCGTTTGTTTAAAGAAAAAATAGAAAAAACGCCTCATGATAAGGCGTTTTTTCTATTTTCTGCGTATTGATAATATCGTTTTAGTGAAACTTTTGATTTGAATCCAGCTAGTTTTATAATTTCTGACTCCGGAGTTTCTTTTTTTATTAAGTTTAAAATATAGGTGTTACGAAAGTGTTGTCCTGAGATTCCTTTGCGTAAATTAGCTCTAGATACTTCAAGGCGAATCATTTTTTGGATAGCGATTTCTGTTAATCCCTTCGGTGCATCATTTTCGTATACCCATCTGTATGTTCCACGATTAAAATCAAATGCGATAAATAATGGGTCATGACTATGGTATTTTGGGCGAACGGGTTCAGGGATGCTTTTGTAATAAGTATATAGTTGTTTTTTGTCTTCGTTAGTTAATGTAATTGTTCTTTCTACCCCTGCGGTTGCTGGGATAGATAATGTGTTAGTTTCAAAGTGAACGTGATGCATAGTTAACGCTGTAAGTTCCTGTAAGGATAATCCATAGTCGATTAATAAGTTTAAAATAGCAACATTACGATCCATTAATAAAGGGCGCACAGGACGTTGTTTTTCTGAAAGTCCTTCTAATGAAGTGATTATATGTTTCAATCTTTTTTCTTCATCAGATGAAATGAAATCTTCGTTACGAAGTGTGCGGTCTGGTTGAATAGAAATTTCCATGTTCTTTAATGGGTTAGGGATGTTTAGAAAATGATGCATTCTATTTAATACAATAAATACACGGTGCATCGTTTTCTCTGAGTAATGTCGATTCTTTTTTAGGTCGGAAAAGTAATCTTCGTAGTCTTTTGTACAAAGTGTAGCCCATATATTACTGGAAGGGAGCTTTTTGTTTTTTTCTAACCAATGTCCGAAATCTTCAATGTCATAAACATAACGTTTAATGGTTGAAGGTTTTCGGCCTTTATTCAATAAAAAAATAGAAAAGGCTTGTATTGTATCATGGAATTCCGTTGTCTCCATAGTCCCACCACCTTCATTATTTCTTATATTATAGCAAACTTTTCTGAAAATAGTCATTTGCAAGGGAGACCGGAATAATAATATTTGGTGAGTGGATAAAGTGAAACTTTAATCAGTGGGGATTTTGTTCATCCCTCTGATTATTAGTTGAACCAATCGGGCATTTACGGACAGTTATCTCCCGGCTAACTTCCTAGCATTTGCTGAATTTTGAGGTGGGAGTCTTACTGCCTGTTCATGCGGGATAAAATGAGGTGATTGTATGGAACAATCGATGCGAAAGAAAAATAATAATCAAATTAACATTGTGTTAAATCATCGAAAGAAAATTTCTTTACCGGCCGCAGAAAATAAAACAGTGATTTCAAGTGAAACTACTACGAAACATGAGATGTTGCAAAGAATTGAAGAAGAGATGGGAAAGCTTGTTGGGATGGATGATATAAAAAAGATAATAAAAGAAATATATGCTTGGATTTATGTGAATAAAAAAAGACAAGAAATAGGGTTGAAATCTGAGAAGCAAGTACTCCATATGTTGTTTAAAGGGAATCCAGGTACAGGGAAGACAACTGTTGCTAGAATGATAGGGAAATTGTTGTTTGAGATGAATATTCTATCAAAAGGGCACTTAGTTGAAGCTGAACGAGCTGATCTTGTAGGAGAGTACATCGGTCATACAGCTCAGAAAACAAGAGATTTAATAAAAAAAGCAATGGGAGGTATTTTGTTTATTGATGAGGCGTATTCATTAGCCAGAGGGGGAGAAAAAGATTTTGGGAAAGAAGCAATTGATACGCTCGTAAAACATATGGAAGATAAACAACACGGTTTTGTATTGATTTTAGCCGGTTATTCAAGAGAGATGAATCACTTTCTTTCATTAAATCCAGGACTGCAATCACGTTTTCCGTTTATAATAGAATTTTCTGATTACTCAGTTAATCAACTGTTGGAAATTGGGAAGAGGATGTATGAAGAACGTGAATACCAGTTATCGAAAGAGGCTGAATGGAAATTTAGAGATCATTTACATGCTGTAAAGTACTCATCGCAAATTACATCGTTTAGTAATGGAAGATATGTACGGAATATTGTTGAAAAATCGATTCGTACACAGGCTATGCGGTTGTTGCAAGAGGATACTTATGATAAATATGATTTAATTGGGATATCAAGTTGTGATTTGATGCTTGAAGAGGAGACGCACAGTACGTAAACTGTGCGTCTGTTTTTTGTATAAGTGCTGCTACTCTTTTTTTGCTTTTTCTTGATAAGATTTATGGAAGCGTTCCATTTTAGCGCTTTTTTCGTGTGCAGAATTAGAATCGTGTCCAATTTGACCTACTGAGCTTTTTTGAGCACCTTTATTAATGTGGTTTGTCATTTGTGTTCACCTCGCTTTGAGGATTAGTATAAACATTATGTAAAGAAAAACTCGTTAGAAAAGAAAAACCTCTTTACGATCTGTAAAGAGGTTGGATTGCTATTTATGCACTGAACGCTCTTTTGTATCGATACGTCTATGCGGTAAATGCCATTTGTAATGAATAGAAACCATGCGGAAGCAAACAATTAAAATGAATAAGGTATATAGAGCCCAATCGCTAACAATAATTTGAGCACCGATTAAGAAACCTGCTAGAATCGTCCAAAAGGCATATACTTCAGCTCGAAGGACGAGAGGTTTTCTGCGGGCTAAAAGATCGCGGATGATACCACCGCCAATACCAGTTAAAACAGCTGCTACGATTGTAGCGCTAATTGGTAAATTTAATTTTTGAGCGTATAATGCTCCTTGTACGGCGAATGCTGATAAGCCGATAGCATCAGTGATATTTTCCCACTTTTTCCAGTGTCTAATTAATTTATTAGGAAAAAGAAAAATAATCGTCATTGATAGTAGTGCGATTTGGAATAACATGTCTTGTTGCCAAAACGCGACAATCGGATAACCGATTAATAAATTACGAAGGGCACCTCCCCCAAATGCGGTTGCCATTCCTAAAATATACACTCCGAAAATATCATAATCCTCTTCCATTGCAACAATGGCTCCGCTTAGTGCGAAAGCGATTGTGCCTATGATGCTAAAAATCTCCCATGCCATGAATTTTCTCCCCCGCTAACTAGATGAAATGTGCTTCCTCTGCTATTATATTAGAAGGTTTAAATTTCGAAAAGGATGAGTGAACATATTTGATGGAAGAAAAAGAAAAAGTCATATTAGTAGGCTGTCAATTGCCACAAGATGATGATGAAAAGTTTATGCATTCCATGAAAGAGCTTGCATCGCTAGCGAAGACTGCACGAGCAGAATTATTAGTGTCTACAACGCAAAAACGACCGAAGTTTCATCCGGCGACTTATATAGGTAAAGGTAAATTAGAAGAGCTTACAATGTTAACGGAAGAATTAGAACCGGATGTTATCGTATTTAATAACGAATTAACGCCGAGTCAAATTCGGAATTTATCCTCAGTATTAGATGCGAGGGTAATTGATCGAACGCAACTAATATTAGATATTTTTGCGCAACGTGCGAAGTCGAGGGAAGGTAAGCTTCAAGTAGAATTAGCTCAGTTGCAATATACAATGCCGCGTCTTATGGGGCAAGGATTGTCTTTATCACGTCTTGGTGGCGGTATTGGAACGAGAGGGCCGGGTGAGACGAAACTTGAGACGGATCGTCGTCATATTCGATCACGCGTTGATGAAATAAAGAAACAACTTGCGGGTGTTGTGGAGCATCGAAAAAGATATCGTGAGAGAAGAAAAGATAATAAAGTATTTCAAGTTTCATTAATAGGGTATACGAATGCTGGAAAATCTACACTGTTTAATAGATTGACGGAAGCAGATACGTTTGAAGAAAACTTGTTGTTTGCAACGCTAGACCCGACGACAAGGAAGATGCCCTTACCTTCAGGTTATACAGTATTACTAACTGATACGGTGGGTTTTATACAAGATTTACCTACGTCATTAATTGCTGCTTTTCGTTCGACATTAGAAGAAGCTGGTGAAGCGGATGTTATTTTACATGTAGTTGATTCAGCGGATCCTAATTATGTAGGGCATGAGAAAACAGTAAAACGATTATTGTCAGAACTTGAAATTAGTCATATTCCTATTATTACGTTATATAATAAAAAAGATGAATTACATCAAAACTTTATTCCGTTTCCGAAAAGTGACTTCTTAATGACTAGTGCCTTTGAACAAAGTGATTTATTACATATAAAAGAAGCGATAGAAACGAAAATGAAGGAAGAAATGAATCGTTATCAAGTGGAAATTCCACCGAGTGAAGGTAAGCTGTTAACGCTATTAAAGACGGAAACGCTATTAACAAAGATGGAGTTTCTGGAAGAAAAATTTGTATATGATTGCGTAGGGTATATTTTTGCTCATTCATCGCTTAATGTGCAATTAAAGAGATTTTTAGTGGAAGAAGGAGAAAATAAAAATGTTTGATCGTTTGAAAAATGGAGAAAAAATTGCTCCAATCGTAAAAGAAGTAGAGAGCCAGATTACAGAAGTACATAAACGCGCGGATGAAGTAATTGAAAGCAATCAGTTTCGTGTGTTAGAAAGTTTTCGTAAACATAAAATTAGTGATTCGCATTTTATCCCGACGACAGGTTACGGTTATGATGATATTGGCCGTGATACGTTAGAAAAAGTGTATGCGGATGTATTTGGAGCGGAAGCTGGTCTTGTTCGTCCGCAAATTATTTCAGGTACTCATGCTATTTCTACAGCGTTATTCGGTATTTTACGTCCGGGAGATGAGTTATTGTATATCACTGGCAAACCGTATGATACGTTAGAAGAAATCGTTGGTGTACGCGGAAAAGGTGTAGGTTCATTTAAAGAATATAATATTGGTTATAATGCAGTTCCACTTACTGAAGAGGGGCTTGTTGATTTTGGAGCTGTTGCGGCTGCAATTCATAGTAATACGAAGATGATTGGGATTCAGCGCTCAAAAGGTTATGCTACTCGTCCATCGTTTACTATTTCTCAAATTAAAGAGATGATAGCATTCGTTAAAGAAATTAAACCTGATGTTGTTGTGTTTGTAGATAACTGTTATGGTGAGTTTATTGAAGAGCAAGAGCCATGTCATGTTGGTGCAGATTTAATGGCAGGTTCGCTTATTAAAAACCCTGGTGGTGGAATTGTTAAAACTGGTGGTTACATTGTTGGTAAAGAACAGTATGTTGAAGCGTGTGCATATCGTTTAACATCTCCGGGAATCGGTGCGGAAGCAGGGGCATCTTTATACAGTCTGCAAGAAATGTATCAAGGTTTCTTCTTAGCGCCGCATGTAGCGGGACAAGCGCTAAAAGGTGCGATTTTTACAGCTGCATTTTTAGAGAAGTTAGGAATGAATACATCACCAGCATGGAATGCACCAAGAACAGATTTAATTCAGTCTGTTCAATTTGATGATAAAGATCGTATGATTGCATTCTGCCAAGCGATTCAATATGCATCTCCAATTAATTCTCACTTCACTCCATATGCCAACTATATGCCGGGTTATGAAGATGATGTAATTATGGCTGCGGGAACGTTTATTCAAGGTGCAAGTATTGAATTGTCAGCTGATGGTCCAATTCGTCCGCCTTATGTTGCTTACGTGCAAGGTGGGTTAACTTATTCACATGTGAAGATTGCGATTTGTTCTGCAATTGATGCGTTAATTGAAAAAGAATTATTAACAATTTCTTAAGGGGAAGCTGTCGATTTCGACAGCTTTTTTCTAATGAAAGTAATGATTAATTTCATTAGAAAAAAGAATGAAAAAATTTATAAAAAAATCATGTAAGAAAAGCTAACATCTATTGACACTAAACATAACATGGTATAAAATGAGAAGCAGTTAAGGCGAAGGAGGAACTGAAACAATGAAAGAAGATAGACGTTCTGCCCCGCTGTTTCCTATTGGTATTGTTATGGATTTAACACAATTATCTGCACGTCAAATTCGCTACTATGAAGAGCATAATCTTGTTTCTCCAACCCGTACAAAGGGGAATCGTAGATTATTTTCATTTAACGATGTAGATAAGTTGTTAGAGATTAAAGATTTATTAGATCAAGGCTTGAATATGGCTGGTATTAAACAAGTGTTACTAATGAAAGTAAATCAAACAGAAACAGTGAAAGTAAAAGAGGAAACGAAAGAAATTTCAAAAACCGAGCTTCGCAAAATACTTCGAGATGAACTACAACATACAGGTAGATTCAATCGGACTTCATTGCGACAAGGTGACATTTCAAGGTTTTTTCACTAAAGATAACTGATTCTGAAGGTGTTTAGAGGGACTAAGGAGGAATTTATAATGGCTAGGTACACAAGAGAAGATATTTTCCGTTTGGCGAAAGAAGAGAATGTAAAGTATATCCGCTTACAATTTACGGACCTTTTAGGAGTAATTAAAAACGTAGAAATTCCAGTGAGCCAATTAACAAAAGCTCTTGATAACAAAATGATGTTTGATGGATCTTCTATTGAAGGTTTCGTACGTATTGAAGAATCTGATATGTACTTATTCCCGGATTTAGATACTTGGGTAATTTTCCCTTGGACAGCTGAAAAAGGCAAAGTAGCTCGATTAATCTGTGATATTTACAATGCAGATGGCACTCCATTTGATGGCGATCCACGTAACAACTTAAAGCGTGTATTAAAAGAAATGGAAGCATTAGGATTCTCAGATTTCAATCTTGGACCAGAGCCAGAATTCTTCCTATTTAAAGTAGATGAAAAAGGAAATCCAACATTAGAATTAAACGATAACGGTGGATACTTCGACCTTGCGCCGATGGATCTAGGGGAAAACTGTCGTCGTGATATCGTTCTTGAACTTGAAGAAATGGGCTTTGAAATCGAAGCGTCTCACCATGAGGTTGCTCCAGGGCAACATGAAATTGACTTTAAATATGCAAATGCAATTCGTTCATGTGATGACATTCAAACATTCAAACTTGTTGTAAAAACAATTGCTCGTAAACACGGTTTACACGCAACATTTATGCCAAAACCATTATATGGTGTGAACGGTTCAGGTATGCACTGTAACTTATCACTATTCAAAAATGGTGAGAACGTATTTTTCGATCAAAACGGTGACTTACAATTAAGTGATGATGCTCGTCACTTCATCGCAGGTATTTTAAAACACGCACCAGCATTTACAGCGGTAGCAAACCCAACTGTAAACTCTTACAAGCGTTTAGTACCTGGATACGAAGCTCCTTGTTACGTAGCATGGTCTGCACAAAATCGTAGCCCGTTAGTACGTATCCCTGCATCTCGTGGAATTAGTACACGCGTAGAAGTACGTAGTGTTGACCCAGCTGCAAACCCATATTTAGTAATGGCTACATTATTAGCAGCAGGTCTTGATGGAATTAAAAACAAATTAACTCCACCAGCTGCAGTAGACCGTAACATCTATGTAATGACAAAAGAAGAGCGCGAAGAAGCAGGCATCGTTGACTTACCAGCAACATTAGCGCAAGCATTAATTACATTGCAATCGAATGAAGTAGTATGTGGTGCACTAGGTGACCATTTACTTGAGCACTTCATCGAAGCGAAAGAGATTGAGTGGGATATCTTCCGCACGCAAGTTCACCAATGGGAACGTGATCAATATATGTCTCTATACTAAGAGGCTTAAACCCTTGACACATAATGTGTTGAGGGTTTTTTATTTACAAAACATTTTTATAGGAGGGGATATAAAGGGGCAAACAAATTCAAAAATGTATTTGCTAATACCAATGTGAAATGAATTTCAATTGAAAAAGTGAGTTATAATATACGACCGATTTAAAAGTTTTAAAAAGCCTTGCTACAATCCGTTTTAATACAAAGAAAAACACCCTGATACTGCAGTAATAGGGTGTTTTCGTCATTTATCTACAGTGAATTATGAAGAATATTGTCGTAATTTTTGAACTGGAATTAAGAAGTGATTAAACAAAAATAAATTATATTGACTCGTTCTATATAAAGAACTAAAATGACAGTAATTAGGGAGTTTTGTATATTCGAAAAATAAAAATAATAATCTTGTTTTTGTTTTTTTATGGAATGCTCAACTGAAATCTCATTGGTATTAAATGAGGGGGAGAAGTAATGAATAAGGAAATAAATTTGAAAAATCTATTCACTTTAATGCGGAAAAGGGTGTGGATACTACTATTGTTTACGACTCTCACAACGGTAGGAGGAGTCCTGTATAGTATGTATATGAAAACGCCTTTGTATGCTTCTTCGGCAAGGGTAATTGTTCAAGCTAATGCCGAAACGATGAATACATTGAAAGCAATGGTAAATGAGCCTGTAATATTAGAAAAAGTAGCTGCTGAATTGAATATAAACAGATCAGCAGGTGCATTAAGTGGACAAATAAGTACAGAAAGTGTACAAGGCTCTCAAATTATGAGGATAAATGTAGTGGATATGGATCCTGTGCTTGCACATAAAATTGCAAATACTACAGCGGCTGTTTATAAGCAAGAAGTAGCAAATATACTGAATTTTAATAATGTAAGTATATTACCAGAGGATCCAGTTCAAAAAAATTCTATGCCTATAAATATAAATCACTTTAAGACGATACTAATCGCATTCACGCTAGGTATGGTGCTCAGTATCGGTTTTATTTTTTTATTGGATTCATTGGATGAGAGAATCCAATCAGAACGACGAATTGAACAATTGTTAGATATCCCTGTTTTGGGTGGAATTTCTAAAATGAATAAGAAGAATATGAAAGATAAATTTAGTGGGAAAAATACAGTGCTATTGGGGGAGGGAACGGAGTGGCATACAAAAATAGACGGAAAACAAATAAAGTTAAAGGAGAGAGTATAGTTGCGTATACCGCCCCAAGATCGAAAATTTCGGAGCAGTATCGTTCGCTTCGAACAAACATTCAATTATCTTCGTCTATGCATAAAATCAGGACGATAGTGATTACTTCTCCGAGGTACGGTGAAGGGAAATCAACGATTACAGTAAATTTAGCAGTCTCAATAGCACAAAAAGGTGAAAAAGTATTGGTAATAGATGCGAATTTACGAACACCAACGATTCATGAAATGTTAGAAGTAGAAAATACAATTGGATTAACTGACATATTGAACGGAAAAACAAATTTGGTAGGTGCTGTAAAAAAAACAAGGATGGAGAGTCTGGATGTATTAACTAGCGGTCCAGTACCATTCAATCCGTCAGAAGTACTTAGTTCAGAGGAAATGGATATGTTGATTCAAAAGGCGATGGAACGGTATGACATCATATTATTTGACTCTTCCCCTGTATTAGAAGTAACAGATACGAGCGTATTAGCTGATAAGTGTGAAGGAGTACTTTTGGTGATCCGATATAATCGCACTGTGAACGAAGACGCACTTGAAACGAAAAGGGCACTAAGTTTTACGAAAAGTAGAATGTTGGGTGCGATTTTGAATGGGAAAGTATAAAAGCTATTTTTAAATTAAACTTTCACAAGTGGAATTGTTCGTTATAAAGAAGAAAATAAAATCGTGATGTGGTGATGTCTCCTGACCGCTATCAATGGAGGCACTCGATTATGCTGTGGGTTGTGAAAACAACCTTAGATGCCAGTCGTCAAAAGTGTAATGTGAGGGAGGGTTAGATGCCCATGTTTTATTAAAGTTTCTAACTATGTGTTTTTAATAAAGAGAATATAGTTAGAAACTTTAAGTTTGAAAGAGTTAAGTAAGGAATTGATTAAAGGAGGAAGTTATATGACGTATCGCCGGAGGATATCGTTATTGCTTTTAATGGATTCACTGATAGTATTAACTGCTATTTTTTTTAGTTATTTTTTTGTAAATGCTAGCTTCAGTGTTATCACTTTATCATCAGTTATTAGCTCTATCACTTTATTAGTTAGTCATCATTTGTTTGCTTTTATTTATAAGTTGTATAAAAAGGCATTGGAATATGCAAGTATAGGAGAATTGCTAATTATATGCAAGGTTGTTACATTTTCTATACTTACTACAGCGGTTGTGCAGCAACTAGTCATGGGGAAAATGTATTTTCGATTGTTAGTTGTTACTTGGATGATTCATATTTTATTAATAGGTGGTTCTCGCTTTATTTGGAGAATGTACAGAGATATTTATTATGTAAAAAAAGGAGATAAGAAAAGAACGTTAATTGTTGGTGCGGGATCCGCTGGGACAATGGTTGCAAGACAGTTGTTGAAGAATAGTGCTACGGAATTAATGCCAGTCGCGTTTATTGATGATAATGTCAAAAAACATAATCTTGATATTTGGGGGATTCCGGTAATTGGTGGTACGAACCAAATTGATTACGTTATCAAAAAACTGAATATTGAAATGATAATTTTAGCAATTCCTTCGCTAAACAAGAAAGATAGAAATAATATTTTAAAAGATTGTTTAAAAACAAATGTAAAAACGCAAATTCTTCCAATGTTAGAAGACTTAGTAACAGGTAAAGTTTCAGTGAATGAATTCAGAGATGTTCAAGTAGAAGATTTATTAGGGCGTGATCCTGTAGAGTTAGATGTGGATATCATTTCAGATTATATAACGGATAAAGTCATTTTAGTTACTGGTGCAGGTGGATCAATAGGTTCAGAAATTTGTAGACAAGTTGCGAAATTTAAGCCGAAAAAATTGATTTTATTAGGGCACGGAGAAAACAGTATATATTCAATAGAAATGGAATTAAATGAAAAACATAATGATAAAAAAGGCGTGTTTATTCCAGAAATCGCAGATATCCAAGATGAAAAGAAGATGCATTTAATCATGAATAAACATCTTCCTCATGTTGTATATCATGCTGCTGCACATAAACATGTACCATTAATGGAAAACAATCCTGAAGAGGCAGTTAAAAATAATTTGATTGGGACTATGAATATAGCAGAGGCGGCAAAAACACATGGAGTAGGAACGTTTGTTATGATTTCGTCGGATAAAGCAGTGAACCCAACGAGTGTTATGGGGGCGACAAAGAAATTAGCTGAGATGGTAATACAACATAAAGATAAAATAAGTCATACAAAGTTTGTTACTGTACGATTTGGAAATGTCTTAGGAAGTAGAGGGAGTGTTATCCCGTTATTTAAGAAGCAGATTCAAAAAGGGGGGCCAGTTACAGTTACTCACCCAGATATGGTTCGTTATTTTATGACTATTCCGGAGGCATCTAGACTGGTAGTACAAGCCGGTGCGTTAGCAAAAGGTGGAGAAATTTTTGTACTGGATATGGGAGAACCAGTAAAAATAGTGGATCTTGCTAAAAACCTCATTCGATTATCAGGAAACTCTGTGGATGAAATAGGAATAGAATTTACGGGTATACGCCCTGGAGAGAAATTGTTTGAAGAATTACTAAAAGAAGATGAAATGAATGAAAAGCAAGTCCACCCGAGAATTTATGTAGGGCAAGAAATGAATGTTCGTATAGATGAGATAGAAAAATTGATTTCTGAATATTCGGTATTAAGTGAATTAGAATTAAGAAAGCGATTGTTAAATTTAGTGAATCAGCGTAAAACTTTAAAGCTATTAATACCAGTATCAGGTTAAAGGCAAAAATTTATAATAAGACGGGTGCGTGGGATGGTGTCTAAAAAAGTTCTGTTTTGTGCAACTGTGGATTATCATTTTAAAGCATTTCATTTACCGTATTTGAAATGGTTTGCAGACCAAGGTTGGGAAGTACATGTTGCAGCGAATGGGAATATGCACCTTCCGTACGTAACTCAAAAATATAATATTCCTATTCAAAGATCTCCTCTTAGCATACAAAACCTTCATGCATATAAAAAACTAAAATCAATTATTCACCAAAATAAATATAAAATCATTCATTGTCATACGCCTATGGGAGGTGTAATTGCTCGAATAGCTGCCCGGAAAGCACGGCGGGAAGGGACAAAGGTAATATATACGGCGCATGGATTTCACTTTTGTAAAGGATCGCCGTTTATAAATTGGCTTTTATACTATCCAATCGAAAGAAGTTTAGCTACTACTACAGATTGTCTCATAACAATTAATCAAGAAGATTACAATTTAGCGGTTAAACATCGTTTTCAAGCTAAAGATATTAAACTCGTTCATGGTGTAGGGGTAGATATAGAACGATATGTTCCTGTTACTGAAAGTGAAAAGGAGAAAATAAGACATAAAAATGGTTATAAGTCTAAAGATTTTTTAATGTTTTATGCTGCTGAATTTAATAAGAATAAAAATCAAAGCTTTTTAATCCATGTATTAGCACAATTGAAAAATGAAATGCCACATGTAAAGCTTTTGCTTGCTGGAGAAGGTCCGTTAATGGAAGAGTGCAAAAAAATAGCGACGCAACTAGGTGTGAGTAGTATGGTGCACTTTCTTGGTTATAGAAATGATATAGCCCATTTGCTACTGATGTGTGATCTAGCTGTTGCATCCAGTTACAGGGAAGGTTTGCCAGTTAATATTATGGAAGCCATGGCTTGTGGACTTCCGGTTGTAGCTACAAGTAACCGAGGGCACAGGGAGTTAATTATTAATAATAAAAATGGTTGGACTATAGAACGCGATGACATAAAGACGATGGCTGAAAGAATCAATACTATTTCTAAAAATACTAAATTACAAGCGCAGTTTGGACAGTATGGACGTACTATTATTGCGAATGAATATTCAGTCAATGAAGTATTGAAAGAGAAAAAAGAAATTTATACAAGTTATATGGATGAAATGGAGGATTTAAATTGGGCACTCCATTAAGAGTATTACATGTAGTCGTAAATATGAATAGAGGCGGAGCCGAAACTTTAATTATGAATTTGTATCGTAATATAGACCGCTCAAAAGTACAATTTGATTTTTTAACTTGTAAAGAGGGAGTATTTGATGAAGAGATAGTAAAGTTGGGCGGGGAAGTTCATAGAATTCCATACGTTACAGATGTTGGTCATAGAGGTTATATAAAGGCTCTCAATACCTTCTTTAACTCTCATCCACAATATAAAATCATTCATTCACATATGGATAAAATGAGCGGATTTGTCCTTCGTTCAGCAAAAAAAGCAAGGGTGCCAGTTAGGATTGCGCATAGTCATAGTACAAGCAGTGAGGGTGGGGCTATAGCAAAAATATATAAATGGTATGCAGGAGCATTTATTACGTCGTGTGCTACACATTTTTTAGCGTGTTCAGTAGCTGCAGCGCAATGGTTGTTTGCTAATAGAGAAAGTGCAACAAAAATATTAAAAAATGGAATTGAATGTGATGAATTTACATTTAATCCAGACATTAGAGCGCAGGTAAGAAAAGAACTCAACCTTCATGGGGATGTTTTTGTGATTGGACACGTGGGAAGATTTGCGCATCCAAAAAATCATACTTTTTTAATTGATATTTTTGCTCAATTAATAGAATACAGGCCGAACTCTATTCTTCTATTAGTTGGAGATGGGCCGCTTCGATTAGAAATGAAGAAAAAAGTAGAGAAACTGAATCTAACAGATAAAGTTAAATTTTTAGGAATACGTAGTGATATTAATCGTTTATTACAAGCATTTGATACATTTATATTTCCATCTATTTATGAAGGTTTACCAGTTACTCTTATTGAAGCACAAGGGGCGGGTTTGCCATGTATTATATCGGACACTATTACACAAGATGTGGATTTGGGGTTGAATTTAGTTGAACAGTGTTCATTGTTAGAAATAAGAAATTGGGTAGGTCCATTACAAAATATAGCGAACAAGCAGGTATCGCGAAGTGTGGAACAAAATGTATTAGCTGAAAAAGGATACGATATAAAAAATATTACAAGGTTTATCCAAAAATTTTATGTAGCAGTATCGAGGTGAGCATATTGAAAAGGCTAACGATTTTTACCCCTACATATAATCGAGCATATTGTCTTCAGGGGTGTTATGAAAGTTTGAAGCAGCAAACGTGTAAAGATTTTATATGGTTAATTATAGATGATGGGTCTGATGATTATACAAAGGAGTTAGTGCAATCTTGGATTTCTGAAGATTGCATAAGCATACGGTATTACTGGCAAGTAAATCAAGGGATGCATGGTGCTCATAATGCAGCTTACGAGATGATTGATACAGAACTTAATGTATGTATTGATTCAGATGACTCAATGCCTAGTGACGCCGTAGAGAAAATTATTTCATTTTGGGATGAAAATGGAAGTGACCAAGTAAGTGGAATTATTGCTCTTGATTTATATAAAGATGGGACAGTAATTGGTTCAAAGCTACCATTAAATCTTAACCGTTCTACACTTTTTAATCTTTACAATAAACATGGTGTAACTGGAGATAAGAAATTAGTATATCGAACAGAACTCACTAGGAAGTATCCTTATCCGGTTTTTAAAAATGAAAAGTATGTAGGTTTGGCATATAAATACTATATGTTGGATCAGAAATATGAGATGTTACTCATGAACGAAGCACTTTGTTATGTTGAATATATGCCTGATGGTTCGTCGATGAATATGCTAAGTCAGTATTGTAAAAATCCAAAAGGTTTTGCTTTTTATCGTAAAGAACTGATGAAGCTACCATTTGCAAATAGATTGTTTAAATATAGACAAGCTGTACATTATGTATCAAGTAGCATTATTGCGAAGAATAAAAAATTTATAAAAGAGTCACCATGCAAAGTGCTTACCCTTTGTGCAGTGCCATTTGGGATTATTCTATATAGTTACATTACATTGAAAACAAGAATGAAAGTAAATATATAGAAATTTAATTAGGATTGATAAGAGGGAAGAATAATGACTATACTTTGGATGAATTTCTTTATAGTGTTCGTACTAGCGTTTTTTGCACGGTATTTTGCGATGCCAGTAACTTCAGAAAATGTGATGTTAAAACCGAATCGACTCTTGATTTTAATGGCGACGACCTCTCTTGTACTAGTATCTGGTTTTAGAAATAATATTGGTGATACGTATTTTTATATGCATGCTTTTACAGTTACTGATTTTAATTGGGATTATATTCAAAGTAGTAAGGACGTTGGATTTAGTATTTTACAAATGATTTTAAAAGTATATACGAATGATCCGCAAGTTTTGATTTTGATAACAGCTCTATTAACAAATATATTAATAGTAGCAGTTCTATATAAATATTCAAGAATGATTGAATTAAGTTTATATGTGTATATCGCATCCGGCATGTATTTAGTGTCAATGAATGGAGTAAGACAGTATTTAACTGCAGCGATTATTTTTACTGCTACAAAATATATTTTAGATGGGAATTGGAAGAGATATTTTTTGATTGTCCTATTTGCTTCTACTTTTCATCAAAGCGCCCTTGTATTAATTCCTATTTATTTTGTAGTCCGAAGAAAAGCATGGTCGACAATATCATTTATACTACTCTTTGTTGCGGTACTTATAGTAATAGGGTTTAATCAGTTTGCAGAAATTTTCTTTGCAACTATAGGGGATACACAATATGGTCACTATAAGGATTTTCAAGAAGGAGGAGCTAATATTCTTCGGGTTGCTGTGGATGCAATACCGCTCATTCTAGCTTATATTGGGAGACATAAATTAAGAGAGATTTTTCCGGAAAGTGATTATATCGTAAATATGGCATTGTTAGGTCTAGTTTTTATGATTATTTCAACTCAAAATTGGATTTTTGCAAGATTCTCCATATATTTTGGGCTATATCACTTGATATTGATATCGTGGGTTATAAAGTTATTTATAGAAAAGGATCAAAAGTTAATTTACTATGCAGTAATATTATGTTATTTTGTTTACTTTGTATTTGAACATATTATTACTTTAGGAATAGTTTATAAGAGTAGTTTTTGGGGATAAAATATATATTTGAAAATCGTTCTTAGATGGGAGTAATTTTCAATGTTTAAACAAGAACGACCAAAAAGAGTGTTACATATCGTTAGTGCGATGGACCGAGGTGGCGCTGAGACCTTATTAATGAATGTATATAGGAATATAGATAGAGAAATGGTGCAATTTGATTTTGTTTCCCATAAAAGTGAAGAAAGTGATTATGATAAGGAAATCATTGCGTTAGGTGGGAAAATACACCGAATATCTAGCTTAGGACAGCTAGGCCCTCTTTCATACATTAAAGAGCTTGTTAAGGTAATGTCTGATAATCAATATGTGGCCGCTCATGCACATACTGATTATCAGGGGGGGATTGTGGCTATTGCTGCTAAAATAGCTGGTATAAAAATAAGGATTTGTCATTCACATAGTAATAATTGGCCGATGGGATCGGGGGTAAAAGGGAAAGTTTTATTGAGTTTTTTACGAACAGTTATTACTTATGCAGGAACAAATTATTGTGCGTGCAGTGTAGAATCTGCACGTTTTTTATTTCAAAAAAACATTGATAATTCAAAGGTAAAGATAATGAAAAACGCAATAGATATTAATCAATTTATTAATGTAAATATGCAGGATGATAATAAAATAAGGAATGAATTCAATATACCAGTTGAACAGAAAGTGATTGGTCATATTGGGCGTTTTTCTGAATCTAAAAATCATATATTTATATTGAAAGTTTTCAATGAGGTATTAAAATATGATCCTAATTTTATGCTTGTTTTAGTAGGAGATGGTCCGTTACAGAAGTCTATTGAGCTAGAATCCAAAAGACTAGGTATCTATGAAAAAGTTAGATTTTTAGGAGTAAGAAAAGATATTCCAAGAATTATAAGGATGTTTGATGTTTTTCTTTTTCCGTCACTTTTTGAGGGATTTGGAATTGTTGCATTAGAAGCACAGTGTGCAGGTATTCCGTGTGTAGTGGCAAATACAATAACTAAAAATGTTGATATGGGATTAGGGATAGTATCATTTGTTAGCTTGGATGAAAATCTTAAAATATGGTCTGCAGAAATTCAAAAGGTTTTGGAAAAAGAAAAATTAAATACAGAAATAATAACTGATACAATCTCGAAGCTAGGTTTTGATATAAAGAGTAATATTCAAGAGTGGCTATTATTATATGGATTAGAGTATAGGGAATCATAGTTAAATGTAATTATTTTCATAAGAAGAAAACTAGTAAAATAAATCGGCTGAGGGAGTAAGAAATGAAAAAGAAAAAAATTCTCATTACATCATTTGATATGGCAATTGGTGGGGTAGAAAGAAGTTTAATTGGTTTGTTGAATACAATCGATTATAGCAAATATGATGTAGATTTAATGTTATTTAAACATGAGGGAGAGTTTCTTTTTTTATTACCTAAACTGCCTAATTTGTTAAGGGAAGTAAAACAATATACTACTTTTAGAAAATCAATTAAGCAAATATTGCAAGAAGGGCAAATTAAAATTGGAGTGGCAAGGACTTTTGGGAAAATTTTAGGAGATGTGCATGGGAGATATGTGAAAAGTGCAGAGGTTGGATATTTCGTTATTCAATATGGGTGGAGAATAACTTTACCCTTTATACCGAAACTGGAAGAGGAGTATGATGTAGCAATTAGTTTTTTATGGCCCCATTATTTTGTTGGGGATAAAGTTCGAGCGAAACGAAAGATTGGTTGGATTCATACAGATTATTCAAATATAAATCTGAATGCAAACATGGAGTATAAAATGTGGAGAAAAATGGATAACATCGTAGCAGTTTCAGAAGGATGTCGAGATTCATTTCTTAGTATTTTACCAAATGTAAATAAGAATGTTGAAATTATAGAAAATATATTATCTCCTGAGTTCGTACGTGAGCAAGCAGACAAGGGAGATGTTATGAAAGAATTACAGATGAAACCAGGAAAAATAAAGCTTGTTACTGTAGGACGGTTATCATATGCAAAAGGAATAGACATTGCTATGCATGCCTTAAGAAAGTTGTTAGATGAGGGATATGATATTGAATGGTATGTAGTTGGGTATGGAGTACAAGAAGTTGAACTTAGAAAGTTATTAACTGAACTTAATCTGGAAAAACAATTTTTTTTATTGGGCAAAAAGACAAATCCCTATCCATATATAAAAGCATGTGATATATATGTGCAGCCATCAAGATATGAGGGGAAAGCTGTAACAGTTCGGGAAGCACAAATAATCGGAAAGCCAGTACTTATTACTAATTTTTCAACTGCTAAAAGTCAGGTACAGGATGGAATTGATGGATTAATAACTGAGATGGGGATAAACGGGTTAGTTAATGGGATTAAGAGGCTTATTGAAGATAAAGAATTAAGGGAAGCGCTGGTAGAAAATACTCTTAAAGGTGAGTATGGAAATCGTAATGAAATTAATAAATTATATGCATTATTTTCATAAAGGGAAATTTAGTAAATGATTTTTAATATTTTGAGCTCAATAAAAACACTTTAGGGTAGTGATAGTTATGAAGAAAAAAATTTTATTCGTTATAGATTCGCTACAAAGTGGAGGAGCTGAAAAAAGTTTGGTTTCTTTACTTTCTTTATTTGATTATACGAAATATGAAGTCGATTTGTTAATGTTTTCTGCTAGTGGATTGTATTTACCATTACTACCAAAACAGGTAAACGTTTTAGAAGTACCGAAAATTATTAAAAGACAGGCTGAGAAATTTAATTATTTAATTAAACATAAATACTTTAAAGAGTTATTTCTTAGAGTTGGGGCTTCTATATCTCTTAGAAATCCATACATAAATAAAAAATTACATGCAGCTCAAGTAGTTTGGAGATGGGTGTCTAGAGGGATGGATAGTTTAAAGATGGAATATGATGTTGCCATAGCTTATAGTCAAGGAATGCCAACATATTTTGTGGCAAATAAGGTTTACGCATGCAAAAAAATTGCCTGGGTGAATACTGATTATAGGTTAGCTGCATATAATAAAGATTTTGATTTGAAATATTATGAGGAATTTAATGAAATAGTAGCTGTGTCCGATGTTTGTATGGAAGTATTGATTCAAGAAATTCCTAAAATAAAGTCGAAAATTCAGGTTGTCTATGATATTATATCGCCGACGTTAATTAAATCGATGGCAAATGAGAGTAAAGGATTTAGTGATCAGTTTGAGGGATTACGAATATTAACGATTGGTAGGTTAGTGTATGAAAAAGGATATGAATTGGCCATAGAAGCTTGTTATAAGTTAAAGCAAAAAGGGTATAGATTTAAGTGGTATGTAATTGGAGAAGGAAATCTTCAAAGTGAACTCGAGGATAGGATAAGTAAATATAATTTACACGATACTTTTATATTATTAGGTACATACAAGAATCCCTATCCCTTTATAAAACAAAGTGATATATATGTACAACCCTCTAGGTATGAAGGATATGGCTTGGCAATAGCAGAGGCTAGAATATTTCAAAAGCCTATAGTAGTAACCGATTTTATAACAGTTCATAATCAAATCAAACATAGACAGAATGGTGTAATAGTGAAGATGGATTCGGAAGCAATATATGAAGGGGTGAAAGAAATTATAGAGAACGGTTTGCTAAAAAAACGGTTGTGTGAAAATTTAAAGAAAGAGCAGGTTGGAACTGAAGAGGAAATTGAGAAGATATATGCTTCTTTCAATTAAAGGATTTTATAAAGAGAAAGAATAGGGGGGAACTATGAAAAAGAAAATACTCTTTATGGTTATAAATATGAATATAGGTGGTACAGAGAAGGCCCTATTAAATATGGTAGCAGAAATCCCAAAAGACAAATATGAAGTGACAATTTTAATGTTAGAGAAAAAAGGAGATTTTTTAAATTTTATTCCAAAGGAGGTTCGTATTGAATATGTAAAGGATTATGAAGAAATGCAATATATATTAAATAGACCATCACGATTAGTTATAGCGGATCTTATAAAACAACGAAAAATTACAAAAGCGTTGCAACTGGCAGTGTTGTACGTAATCTCTAAGATTATGAAAGAACGGAGCGTTATTTTAAAATATTGTTTACAAAATTATGAAGATGTTTATAGAAATTATGATATTGCTATAGCTTATGCTGGACCCATGGATTTTATTAGTTACTTTGTGGCAAATAAAATCGAGGCTAGACGAAAGGTTCAATGGGTCCATTTCGATATTGAAAAAATATATTTTAATAAGTATTTTGTTAACAAAGTATATAAAAAGTTTCAACATGTTTTTGTAGTTTCAGATTTAGGAAAGATGAAACTTACTCAAACTGTCCCAGAATTGATAAATAAGACAGAAACTTTTTTTAATATTATTTCACCTGAAATGATATGTAAGATGGCAAATGAAGGAATTGGGTTTGTAGATGATTTTGAGGGAGTAAGAATCCTTACTGTTGGTAGATTGAGTATAGAGAAGGGACAGGATTTAACAATATCTGTGTTAGCTAAGCTGAAAGAAGCTGGCTACAATGTTAAATGGTATTGTATAGGAGATGGAAAGGAAAGAGGAATGTATGAAAAGCTTGTGAAAAATTACGATGTTCAAGGTGATTATATATTTTTAGGAGCAGTTTCGAATCCCTATCCATTTATGAAACAATGTGATATATATGTACAACCGTCTCGACATGAGGGATACTGTATAACACTTGCAGAAGCCAGATGTTTTAATAATCCAATTATTAGTACAAATTTTACAGGGGCAAGTGAACAGATAATCGATAACCACAATGGATTAATCGTTCAATTTGACGAGCAGCAAATGTATGATTCTATTGTACAAATATTAAGTGATAAATCGCTAGAAGGACGGTTGAGAAAAAATATAGAAAAGGAAGTGGTAGATACGAGAGAAGAGTTAAAAAAGTTATATAAAATAGCAAATTCTAATGTGTAACTTGTTTTAGAAGGTATTATTATCGTATTACAGAAATATGGACGGTTCATTATTATAAATTATGTTTGTTGTGAAAACATCTTTGAGAGGGTGTTTTTTTATTTTGTTATAAAACTTTTAGGTGGTAGAAGGAGACAGGTATGAAGAGAGTGCTATTTATGGTAAGTAGTATGAATATAGGTGGTGTAGAAAAATCACTTCTTTCTTTGTTATCTGTGATACCAAAAGAAAAGTATGATGTCACAGTATTGATGTTGGAGAAGCGAGGGGGATTTTTAAAACAATTACCAAGCTGGGTAAAGATAGAAGAAGTTACTTGGTTTGAAAATATAAAACCTAAAATTATGCAACCACCAAAGAAAACGATTAATGAGTATTTCGAAAATACAAGATATATTAAGGGTTTAAACTTTTTACTCACTTATGTGGTATCAAAAAAATTAAAGGATAGATATATTTTCTATAAAGAGATTTTTAAAGACATTCCACACAATAAGAATAAATATGATATTGCAATAGCATATCAAGGACCTACTGACATAATTGATTATTATATAGTTAATAGAGTAGCTTCAGAAAAGAAAATTTCTTGGATACATTTCGATGTTTTTCAACATCAAATTAATACAAAATTATATGAGAAATTATATGATCAGTTGGATAATATATATGTAGTTTCTAAAGAAGCACAAAAACATTTAATAGAGAAATTTCCTAAAGTAGAAAGTAAGACAAGTGTCTTTTTAAATATTGTACTTCCAGATTTAATAAATGAAATGGCGAAAGAAAAAGTAGAGTTTGATAATGGATATAAAGGTATAAAGATAGTAACAGTAGGTAGACTTTCAAAAGAAAAAGGTCAAGACCTTGCAATTAAAGTTTTATCAATGCTACGTAAGGAGGGATACGAAGTACGATGGTACTGTATCGGAGAAGGGGAGGATAGAGAGTATTATGAGACATTAATATGTAAGTATAATTTGAAACAGGATTTTCTATTATTAGGATCAGCAATAAATCCGTATCCATATGTAAATCAATCAGATATATATGTTCAAACCTCTAGGCATGAAGGGTATTGCCTCACGTTAGCTGAGGCGAAATGCTTAAAAAGACCTATTGTAACGACTAATTTTACAGGAGCATATGAGCAAATAAAAGATGGATATAATGGTTTTGTTGCTGAATGTAATGAGGAAAGTCTATATAACAAGATAAAATATCTTTTAGATCAACAAAGAGTGCGTGAAGAGGTCAAGACTAATTTGTTAGAAGAGGAATTTAACAACTTAGAAAAGGTAAATAGTTTTCTAAGTTAATTGCAAATGAAAGGGTGCAATTATGAATCCTAAAATTAGTATTATTGTTCCAGTCTATAAAGTTGAGCAGTATATTCATAAATGTATTGATTCTATATTAAAGCAAACGTTCAAAGAGTTTGAGCTGATACTTATTGATGATGGATCTCCTGATAGTTGTGGTGAGATTTGTGATGGGTATGCGACTCAAGATAGCCGAATTAAAGTAATCCATAAGGAAAATGGTGGATTATCTTCTGCAAGAAATGCTGGATTAGAAATAGCACAGGGAGATTATATAGGATTTGTTGATAGTGATGATTGGATAGAAGTGGATATGTATGAATTGTTATATAGTATGTGTGTAGAACAGGAGTGTGATATAGCTATTTGTAGTAGTGAAATTCATTACAATGATAAAACGGTAATTTCAAGCAGCCAACCGTTCGTTATTCATGATAGATATAGCGCGATGAGAGCGATGCTAGAAGGGGATTTGTATGATGAAGTTGTTTGGACTAAACTTTTCAAAAGACAGTTATTAGAGGGTATTAAATTTCCAGTAGGTATGTCATATGAAGATACAGCATTTACATATAAAGTTATTCATAAGTGTAACAAAGTATGTTTCATAGGAGAACCTAAATATCATTATATAAAGCGTGATAATAGTATGATGGATCAGGCTGTAAAAGAGATTAAAATTGACTCAGTCTTAATTTATGATGAAATGTGTAAATTTATGGAGCGATATTATAAGGAGTTATATAACTTAGTTATATTAAAACTAGGAAATTGTTCGATGGTAGTATTAAATTTAATATCATTAAGTGGAAGACTTAATGAGCATAAGAGTAAATATTATAAGGTTATTGGTATATTGAATCGTTATTTTTATAAAACAATGCGTTTAAAAGAGTATGGGAAAAGTGTAAAGTTTTTATTATTGGCGACCAAGTTACATCCATTATTGTATAAATTTTTAATTAATAATTTTGCAAAAAGGGGATGAGGATCGTCCAGAATAATATAATCTGAATATTCATCTCTCGATAGTTTAGTTTAACTTATGAAGGGGATTAATCATGCGAACGATGCATTCAATCAAGAATATATCAATAAGTATATTTTCTCAAATGGTTATTGTTATTCTGGGATTTATATCTAGGAAGGTTTTTTTGGATAGTTTAGGAATAGAGTATTTAGGGATAGATGGCTTGTTAATTAATGTTTTATCTATGTTAGTGTTAATTGAAGCTGGTATAGGAGCGAGTATAGTATACAATTTGTATAAACCATTAGCAGAAAATAATCAGTATAAAATTATAGCTCTTGTTCAATTATATAAAAAAATTTATCAGATTTTAGCAATCATTATTTTAGTAATAAGTGCTATGATATATCCCTTTTTAAGTTATTTAATGGAAGACGGGGCGTCTATATCGAATATTGCGATAATCTATTCGATATTCGTGGTGAAAAATGTAGTTACCTATTTAAATGCTCATAAGAGGTCTTTAATACAAGCTGATCAAAGAGGATACATATTGGCTAGGGTGGATCTCTTATTCCAAGTGGTAACTACAATATTTAAAATATTTATACTAATGTACACAAAAAATTATATATTGTATTTAATTATAGAGTTGAGTATATATGTAATTCAAAATGTCGTAAACGGTAGGAGTGTGAATAAGAACTATCCTTATATAAAGACAAAAAAGAAGTATTCTATAGATAATGATACGAAAGAAAAATTAATTATAAATGTAAAGGCGATGTTTTTGCATAATATTGGAGGATATATTGTATTTGGAACGGATAATATACTGATTTCATCTTTTGTAGGTCTTGCTATGGTTGGGATATATTCGAACTATACAATGATAATAAATCAATTAGCAGCTGTAGTAAATCCTATATTAAATGGAATTGAAGCAAGTGTAGGAAATCTAATTGCAACTGAGAATAATGACAAAAATTATGCAATATTTAAAGTGACTTATTTAGTGAATTTTTGGATCTTTTCTTTTTGTACCATATTTTTATTTAATCTGTTAGAGCCATTTATAGGGTGGTGGCTTGATAAGAAGTATTTATTAAATAACATAGTTTTTGTAGTGATACTCATTAACTTTTATTTAACAGGGATGCGAACCGCGATAGCTATTTTTAAAAATAAAGCGGGATTATTTGTACAAGATAAGTATATTCCATTAGTTGAAGCGATAATCAATTTAAGTTTATCTATTCTATTAGCTAACATGTTTGGGTTGGTAGGTATATTCATAGGAACGGCGATTAGTACAATTGCTACTGTACTTTGGATTCAGCCTTATATTGTATATAAAAATCTTTTTAAGAAATCAGTTTGGAAGTATTTTATAACATATGTATTTTATATGTTTTTAACTATCGTAACAGGTTTCATTACTACAAGTATATGTAATTATTTTATAGAAGGTAGTACCTTTATTTCGTTAGTCGAAAAAGGTTTGATTTGCTTATTAGTACCAAATGTAATATACGTTTTAATTTTTTATAAAAGCACAGAATTTCAATATATAAGGAATATCTTTAGTATGATGTTTTTACAAATTAAAAAGAAACGAAACGTTATTTAGGTATAAAAAGTATGGACATTATATTGGTTTGAATTATTAAGGAAGTATATTGTTGTTGAAGCCTGTTAGTATGAAATGAAACTTGATTTTAATTAGAAAACGTGAATCATTAGCCCTAACATATTATTTATATAATGCATAGTATTCTATTAAAGGGATACGTATGTAAGCATAATATAAAATATTTGTCCCCATGCACTGATAGGAGTTTGAATTTTCTGTCAAAATTCAACTTCTATCTTAGTTGGAGGTTATATATAAATCATGGCAAAATTTCAAGTGACATGTGTTTTGAAAGGGAATCTGCCTGTGTTAAGCGAGGGAGAATTTTGTTTTTGTATAGATACTTGTGAGTTATTTATTGGGACGAAAAAAGGGAATGTAAAAGTATCAACGGAGAATAAATTTGAGAGGTTAGTAAGTAAACTTAAAAGCAATACATTTGGAAGTTCTAAGTCTAGAAAATCACTGATTGGAGAAACAGAATCTGCTAATGTGGTTTCGGGCACGTATTTTTTTGAGTTAGAGAGATGGAATGTTAAAAATGATGGAACGGACGCGGATAATACTTCTAAAGGGATTAATAATGCATTATCATGGGCATCTCAACAAGGATTTATAGAAGTTGTTTTACCCATGGGGACATATTTAATTGATGAAAATACACCAATTGAGCCACAAAGCTTTATGACTTTAAATTTAGGTGGATCAACTTTAAAAATAAGAAGTAATGGATTAGTTAAATATGCAATCGTACGATATCAAAGAAATCAAAAATTTTCTCGGGTTACCAATGGAAGGGTTGAAGGAGATAAAGATACACACGATTATACAACGATTCCTCATACTCATGAATGGGGATATGGGATTGAAGTAGGAAATACCACTCCTGCTGAGGGGAGTAATTTGAATTATATTTCAATAGATAATATAGAAATTTTAAATTGTACTGGCGATGGGATAGCAATGGAAAGTACATGGGGACAAATTGGAGAATATGATTTTGCCGGTACATTTGAAGTGGGGGGGATTAGTGATGTCAATGGTTCCCTAATAGTAGATGATAATAAAATTAGATCCAATTTAAAAATAGATTTACATCATAGTAGCATTATAAAATGGGGATATTTTGGTTTGTATGGAGATGGCTATGGTGGAATTGGTTCAGAAATATATACAGAATTATATGATGTGTTATTTTATAAAGCTGATAATACTTTTGTAACGGCTGCGAATAGAGTAAAGTTTTTTGAAGAAGTGAGTGTTCCAAAAGAAGCAGATTATGCAAAAATAGTTCTTCATCAAGGTACAATACCTACAGAAAACGGTTGTAAAATAACTGTTAGAATTCCGGAATTTCCCCGAAATGTATTTATTGAAAAATGTAAAATACATGATTGTAGAAGGCTTGGGGTAAGTGTATCTGGAGCGAAACAAATTTATATTAGAGATTGTGAAATTTACAAAATGAAAGGTACAGCACCTCAGGGAGCAATAGATATTGAAGATGGATATCGATTAAATCAATATATAAACATTGAGCGTAATAACATATATGATAATCAGGGATATAACGTTGTTGTAGTCGGTGGTAGATATATTAATATCATTCAAAATAAATTAGCTAATAATTCATTAGTAGTAGGTGAAAATGTAGAGAAAGTGATTATAAACAATAATCACTTAAGGGAAGTAAGTTGTGTTTTAAGCGGAGAAGTAACTTTTACGAATAATCAAATGTATGCTACTCGAGTCACGATAGATCAAGGAGATAAGGAAGCGCTTATTGGTAACTGTATTTTCCATAATAGCGCATTGTTAATGGGAAGAGATAAAGCATATTGTATTCAAGTCAACCAATGTGAATTTTTTAGTGATCGAGATTTATTTCATTCTTTTTCACAGTTAGGTTCAATAATTGGTTTTTCAGCAGAACCGCAAACTATATCAAATTGTGTTATTAAAGGAGGGGCTGTAGAGGGTACAAGTTTGACAGGCGTATCACCTGGTATGAAAAATGGATGGAGATTAAATAATATTTCTTTTATAGATACGAAACACCCGCAAGGAATCATTACGAATTTACCGCCAGGAGTATATACGGGATGTAAATTTGAGAACAGCGGTACAATATCATTTGTTACAAAAACTCCTCAAGCAGAATATGAATTTAATGGATGTTCATTTAGTTGGGATGCCTATAATCTTTTTACTGTTGAGTCTTCTCAAAGGATATCGATGCTAAAAGTGAAAAATAGTAATTTTAGAGGGGGAAGATGGGGCTCAGCATTTTTTTTATGGGACATTGGGGGAAGAATAGAATTTAGTAATAATGCATTTGAATACCTTAATTCGGAATCGACAGACAGTATAATGAATTTTTGGAATGAAACATTTACGAGTGAGTTTATGTTAATAGAAAATAATATATTTAGGTCAAATAAAAGTATGATAGGCGTGAATGCAAATCAGATTTCATCCTCAATCACTTTGATTTTTAAAGATAATATTGTGGAGACAGTAGTTATAAAGTTAAGGGATGAACATATAAAAAAGGATAATTATATTAATGGCGTCTTTGATCCGTACATGTAAAGTTATAGGAACTAATGGAGTAACAGGTCCTTTGTAAATAAGTAGTGATACCGTATGGGAATATTCACATAGGCTAGCTATGTTTAAACTATTTGATGAGATAGAATTAATGAAAGATGACGTAATGAAACAAAACAAGGGGTAACTAACTATAGTTGCCCCTTGTTTTGTTTCATTGCATATAAAGTTCTAAATGGTCCTTCGTGTTAGGAGTATTAAACGTAAATAAGTAAGGAGGATAGTACATGAAAAGAATTTTTGATGTATGTATTTCTTTATTGTTATTATTTGTATGTTTGCTTCCTATTCTTGTTGTAGCAATTTTAGTTAGGATGAAATTAGGATCACCTGTACTGTTTAAACAACAGCGTCCAGGACTGCATGGAAAATCGTTTAATGTTTATAAGTTTAGAACTATGCTAGATAAGAAGGATAGCGATGGGGAATTACTTCCAGATCAAAATAGATTGACTACTTTTGGAGAAATTCTTAGAAAATATAGTTTAGATGAGTTACCCCAACTTATGAATGTTGTAAGGGGTGATTTAAGTTTAGTAGGTCCACGACCATTATTGATGGAATACTTACCCCTATATTCTAGTAAACAGGCTAAAAGGCATAATGTAAAACCGGGAATTACGGGATGGGCACAAATAAATGGTAGGAATTTGATTACCTGGGAAGAAAAATTTGAATTGGATGTATGGTATGTGGAGAATCGCTCTTTTTTATTAGACTTGAAAATAATTGTACTTACAATATTAAAAGTATTTAAAACAGAGGGAATAAACCATGTAGGGCATGTGACAATGGAGCGATTTACTGGAGGGAAAATAGAAATAAAGGGGGAGGGAAAATGAAAATTTTAATAATAGGATGTGGTGGGCATAGCAAGGTTGTGAGGGATATAATCTTATCAAATGAAGGATATGAAATAGTCGGTTATTTAGATGATTTGTATACAGGTATAAATATTGTAGATAATCTTTATTTTGGAACAATTGCAGATGCAAGGGAAATTATCAATAATTTTAATGATGTAAAGCTCGTTATTGCTATAGGAAATAATAAAATAAGAAGGGAAATTGCAGAAATATTAAATCAACAAAGTAGCATATATGCTACTTTAATTCATAAAACAGCCATTATAAGTTCAAATGCTTATATAGGAAACGGAACGGTAATTATGCCAAATGTGGTTGTTAATGCGGATACTTTCATCGGTAACCATACTATAATAAATACGGGCTCAATAATAGAACATGATAATATAATTGATGATTTTGTTCATATTTCACCACATGCTACACTTACAGGTTCTGTCACTATAGCAGAGGGGGCACATATAGGAGCATCAGCTACTATAATTCCAGGTGTTCAAATTGGTAAGTGGTCGATTGTTGGAGCTGGTTCTGTTGTCATAAATGATTTTCCATCTAATTGTACTGCTGCTGGTATTCCAGCCAAAGTTATTAATGTAGTAAATTGAGAGGAGATGAAGAATGATGATAAAAAATAAGGAGAAAATCTATCTTTCCTCTCCACACATGAGCGGAAATGAACAAAAATATATAAAAGATGCCTTTGACTCAAATTGGATTGCACCTCTTGGTCCAAATGTAGATGAATTTGAAAGAGAGCTTGCTTCTTTTGTAGGAGTTAAAGGTGGGGCTGCGGTTAGTTCAGGTACTGCTGCCATTCATCTAGCTTTGCGATTATTAGACGTTCAAAAGGGAGATACAGTATTTTGTTCAAGTTTCACTTTTGTAGCGAGTGCGAATCCGATTGTTTATTTGGGAGCTGAACCGGTATTTATTGACTCAGAACCAGAAACATGGAATATGTCACCGCAAGCTCTAGCACTTGCGTTGCATACTGCTGATAAAGCAGGAGAATTACCTAAGGCTGTCATTCTTGTTCATTTATATGGTCAGAGTGCAAAATTAGATGAAATTCTTTCGCTTTGTAATCACTATGATGTCCCTATAATTGAGGATGCAGCAGAATCTCTAGGCTCTACATATAAAGGAAAGGCAAGTGGTACATTCGGGAGGTTTGGGATTTATTCATTTAACGGAAATAAAATTATTACAACTTCGGGCGGTGGAATGCTAGTTTCTGATGATGTGGAAGCGTTAGAACAGGCGAGATTTTTAGCGACTCAAGCAAGAGATTTAGCATCTCATTATCAGCATAGTCAAGTAGGTTACAATTATAGAATGAGTAATATATTAGCTGGTATTGGGAGAGGGCAATTAGAAGTGTTAGAAGATAGAGTGAGCTCTAGAAGGCGTATATTTAAGCAATATTATGAAGAGTTATCTCATATACCGGGATTTTGTTTTATGCCAGAATTAGAAAATACTCGTTCGAACCGTTGGCTTACAACTATGATGATGGATGAAAAGGAATCTGGCATCTCTATTGAAAAAATAGTAACAACTTTAGCTGAAGAGAATATTGAAGCGCGTCCTACTTGGAAGCCACTACATATGCAGCCGCTCTTTAAAGAATATAAGTATTATTCTCATCAGAAAGATAATGATGTATCTAAAAAATTATTTGAAAATGGGATTTGTCTTCCTTCTGGATCCAATATGACAGATGAGGATCAACGTAGAGTTATTCAATCTATAGTAAATATTATATAGCAAGCAAAAATTTACAGAAAAACAAGTGAATCGAAGTTCATTATTAAGAATATAACTCCTTGAATATGGATTATATTAACATTGGTTATTGACGAGAAGGGGACGTAATGATAATTTAAACATAAATATACCTTGATTTATAAGTGAATTAGAGTGCGGAATTGAAATGTGTATTATTGTTCTTTAAAAAGAATATAACTGGAAAGAGAAAGGTTCATGAAATAAATAAAACAAAATATTTGCAGTAACTTGTTGTATAGGAGGGAGGGGAAAAATGAGCGCTATAACTGGCATTATTCACTTTAATAATGAACCTGTATCAATTGAACATGGAACACGATTAATGAGTGGTTTACAAAAGTATCCTGCTAATGATATTCAAATATGGCACAAAGAAAATGCTTTTCTAGGGTGTCACGCACAATGGATTACACCCGAGTCAGTTGGTGAACAATTACCATTCTATAATTATGAAAAACAACTGGCAATTACCGCAGATGCTATTATTGATAATCGTTATGAGTTGTTTGAAAAATTACAAGTAGATTATGTAGATAGAAAAAACATGACAGACAGTGAATTGATTTTATTATCTTATCAGAAATGGGGAGAAGCAGCACCGAAATATTTGGTGGGCGATTTTGCTTTTATGATTTGGGATGAGAAAAAACAAATGCTTTTTGGTGCTAGGGATTTTTCGGGAAGCCGAACTCTTTATTTTTATCGTAGTGAGGAAAGGTTTGCTTTTTGCTCTATTATAAATCCACTATTTTCTCTACCAGAAGCTGAGAGAAAATTGAATGAACAGTGGCTTGCTGAATTTTTAGCAATACCTGTGAATTTTGAATCAGTAGATCCTTCTTCAACGGTATATAAAACTGTTGAGCAAATTCCACCTTCCCATGCTGTTATTGTAAAAAATGGGAAAGTGAAGTTATTGAGATACCATACACCAATTATTGGAGAAAGGCTTCAACTCAAATCGAACGAAGAGTATGAAGAAGCGTTTTTGGAAGTGTATCAAAATGCGATAAGATCACGTTTACGCACTCATCATCAAGTAGGGGCTCATTTGAGTGGAGGACTTGACTCGGGTTCTGTAGTTAGCTTTGCTGCACGAGATTTAAGTGCAGCAAATAAACGTCTACATACATATAGTTATGTCCCGGTAAAGGGGTTTGTAGATTGGACGCATAGAAGTAGAATAGCTGATGAACGACCTTTTATTCAATCAACTGTACAGCATGTAGGAAATATTAAGGAACATTATTTAGATTTTGAAGGAAGAAGTCCTCTATCAGAAATAGATGATTGGCTTGAAATTCTAGAGATGCCATACAAATTCTTCGAGAATACTTTTTGGCTTAGGGGAATCTATGAGGAGGCCCGGTTACAGGGGATTGGAGTACTCTTAAATGGACAGAGAGGAAACTGGACGGTGTCATGGGGATCGGCTGTGGACTATCAAGCTATGCTTTTGAAAAAGATGAATTTGCGTCGCTTTTTGCAAGAGTTATATTCGTATAGTAAAAATATTGGTGTAAAGAAATCGCGAGTATTTTCAGTAGTGAAAAAAAAGGCATTTCCGTTTTTGAATCGAATATCTTCATCGAAAAATCAAATCGTTTTCCCAAGATTTATTAATCCAGAATTTGCAAATAGAATGAATGTGTTCGATAAGCTTCTAGAGCATGATGTTGATATAACAGGAACCTCTATAACAGATGTATATGAAATAAAAAAAAGGCAATTTGACCAGTTATATTATTGGAATATAACTGGTACATACGGATCTAAATTATCTTTGCGCTATTCTTTATGGGATCGAGATCCAACGAATGATTTACGGGTTGTTAAATTTTGTTTAGCTGTTCCAGAAGAACAATACGTTCAAAATGGTGTAGATCGGGCACTAATTCGAAGAGCAACCAAAAATTATTTGCCTGATAAAGTAAGGTTAAATCAACTTACTCGAGGTGTTCAAGGTTCTGATGGTGTTTATCGTATGACGCATCAATGGAGTGGATTTATTGAAGAGCTTGAGCAGCTTAGTAAGGATCCTATAATTTCAGAATTCTTGGATATAGAGGTTATTAGAACTGCGATTTCTAAGATTAAAGAAGAACCCCATCCAGAATATGCATTTGATTTAGATTTTCGAATTTTAATGCGTAGTTTAATAGTATATCGATTTATGAAGAAAATTATTTGAAGGGAGGTGACATAATGAAAAAAGATTGGACAATTCCTACACTGGAAGTACTTGATATTAATATGACAATGGCTGGACCGGGACTTAAAACACCGGATGCTGTTCAACCAGATGTTGATGAAGTAGTGCACTATAGTTAATTCATCGAGTAGCAATTAGATCTTATGTTTCCTATCCCCTTATACATTAGAAGTATAAGGGGTATTTGTAAAACAACGCTGATAATTATTTGGAGTGAGAGAGTTGATTAAAACTACAAAAAAAAATATGTATAAAGTTTTTGGGTTAAGGGTGTTGAGTGAAATTCAATTTCCAGAATTACCTAGAATTAATGAACAAGAAGAAACGATAGAAGTAATAATACAAACTGCTGATTTATTTCAGAAATGGAGTGAATTTACTAACACAGAACAAAATTTTGTAGTTGATAAAAACGTAGTTATGATTCGTATTCCTGATACAGCTATATTTTCTATACAAGAAGGAAAGCAAATAGTTGTTTCACCAATGAAAGAAGCTTGTGAAGATAAGATTCGTCTTTATATACTTGGAACTTGTATGGGTGCCTTGCTAATTCAAAGAGGGATTTTACCATTACATGGTAGTGCAATAAATATTGATGGGAAAGTTTATGCCTTTGTAGGTGATTCAGGAGCAGGTAAATCAACTCTTGCATCGGCTTTTTTAAGTAAAGGATACAAAATTTTGAGTGATGATGTAATTGCTGTGACAGTTTCGTCAGATAAGACTCCAATTGTGATTCCATCTTATCCGCAACAAAAATTATGGGCGGAAAGTTTGAATGCTTTTGGAATGGGAACGGCAAGTTATAATCCGTTGTTTGAACGAGAAACAAAGTATGCTGTTCCTGTACAATCTCATTTTTTCTCTGAACCATTACCTCTTGCAGGTATTATTGAGTTAACGAAAACAGAGGATGAGAATGTTGAATTGATTCGAATCGAAGGACTTGAACGACTGCGTACATTATTTTTGCACACGTTTCGTAAGTTTTTAATTGCGCAATTAAAATTAACAGAGTGGCATTTTACTACTTCTACAAGCGTGATAAACAAAGTAGATATGTTTCATTTGAAACGTCCCAATAATAGGTTTACAGCGCATGAACTTGTATCAATTATATTAAAAACTATACAAGGAGGAGTAATAGATGATGTATACAGAGAGAATTTCTCTAAAGTCTCAGATTGTGCAAAGTGAAGAGAATATTGTGAGTGATATGGATGGGGAAAAAGTGATGCTAAATGTTCAAAAAGGGAAATATTATAATTTGGGACAAACAGGGGGGGAAATTTGGGAACTAATAAAAACTCCAATTATGGTTACTGAACTTGTTAGTACATTGTTGTCAAAGTACAACATTGAACGGAGTGATTGCGAAGAGCAAGTTCTTTCCTTTTTAGATTGTTTATTTCAAGAAGGTTTAATTCAAATAAAAGGTTAATCTAATAGATAGATTCGTAATGTCAAGAGAACTGTTAGGATGGGATTCATGAATATTGTGAAGAGGTTAAGGGTATTTTTATCACTGAACATGGACACAAAGCTTTTATTATTAGAGGCTTTTATTTTTTTAGGGTGGGCGCGTGTATTAAAAAGTATTACCTTCTCCAAAGTTGCACCTTCTTTAGGGGAGTATATGAATGAAACATTAGTTGCTCAAATTGAGCCACACGGAGATACACTAAAGAAGGTGTCTGAAGCTATTTCTATTATGAGTCGTTATACTTTTTGGGAAAGTCAGTGCCTTGTTAAAGCTATAGCTGGGATGAAAATGCTCGAAAAACGTCACATTGAGAGTACTCTTTATTTAGGAACTGCTAAGGATAGTCATGGTGAATTAATTGCGCATGCATGGTTACGGAGCGGTTCTTTTTATATTACTGGATCAGAAGGAATGGAGAAATTTACTGTCGTTGGATCATTTGCAAAGAGGCTAAGTGAGGACACTATTAAAGGAGAATAAAATGGAGAAAGATTTTGGTCTTAATGTAGAGTTCATGTCTAAGGAATTGAAACTGCTTTTTACAATTTTGAAGTTACAAGATGATGAGACAATGCAAACTTATAGTAGTGAATGGTTCATAGATATTGATTGGGAGGTTTTTCTTAAGCAAGCTGTGCATCATCGCGTTTATCCGGTGATATATCAAAAACTTAAACAGGTGGATGAAGAACTAATTCCTTCGCATATTGTACAAACCTTGAATAGAAAATATAAAAAAAATACATTTCAAATGCTTTATTTAAGTGCTGAAATGGAACGAATAAATAAACTATGTAGTGAAAATGAGATTCGTATGATTTTTCTAAAAGGACCTGTACTGTCTCAGGATTTATATGGAGATATTTCTTTAAGAACATCCTGTGATTTGGATGTTCTTATTCCGATGCAAAATTTAGAAAAAGTAGAAGGGCTACTTTGGGAGCAGGGGTATGTAAAAGATGATTATATTCAAACGATATTAAGTGATTGGAAATGGAGGCATCACCATATAACATTTTTCCATCCAACAAGGCGGATCAAACTTGAAATCCATTGGAGGTTAAATCCCGGACCGGGTAAGGAACCTGGGTTTGAAGAGCTTTGGAAGCGAAAGAGAAAAAGTACACTTACGAGTAATTCGGTATATATGTTAGGAAAAGAAGACTTGTTTTTATTTCTTGTATCTCATGGTGCTAGACATGGTTGGTCCAGGTTACGTTGGTTAGTAGATATAAAAAAAATTGTCGGTCAGGATCTTAACTGGAATGAGATTCATAAATTAATGAGAAAATATCAAGTGCTTCATTTAGGGGGACAAGCATTAATTTTGGCGTCACAATTGCTAGGTGTACAGCTAAATGAAAGCATGACGGAATTAGTAGCTAAGAAACATTCGAAGCAGTTAGCACAAGAAGCGCTATTTTATTTCAAGAAAATGATAAATTTACATTCAGAACCTGTTCCTGAAGAAGTACTTTCCTATCATAGTAGACATTTATTTTCACTGATGTCTAATCAACAAAAAATTATATTTATTTTGAGCCAGCTTTACCCTTATCCAATTGATGCAAAAACATTACCGTTGCCAAAATTCCTTCATTTTTTATATTTTCCTTTACGTCCGTTTTTATGTCTTTGGAGGAAAACAAAGAAGCTTGCTTTGTTATAGGGGGGACATCGATGAATCATATTATATATTTTATGAAAAAATTATACTCTTCAGCGGGAAAAATACTGTATGTGAATTTATTTGGTATGGTTTTAATAAGTTTACTTGAAGGGATAGGGATTATTTTATTAATTCCTATGATAAGTATGACTGGAGTAATTAATATAGGCGAGGAGTCTACTTTTATTGCACCTGTCTATAGGTTTTTGCAGGATTTTCCTAAAACGACAAGTCTAATTTCTATTTTAGGTATATATATACTAATAGTGTTAGGTCAAAATCTACTACAAAGAAACATAACCTTAAGGGATGCGAGAACACAACAAGTTTTTGTAAGAGAATTAAGAATAGAAACATATAGTATGATTCTAAAAGCGAAGTGGAGTTTTTTTTTAGAGAAAAGGAAAACAAATCTAATAAATATATTAACTACAGAATTAGCTCGCGTAAGTTATGGGGTTAATTTAATTTTACAATTGTTAGCTGCTATTCTGTTTACATTCATACAGGTGGGGATTGCGTTTTTATTATCTCCCAAAATAACGATATTTGTTTTGGGCTTTGGCTTATTATTCTTGGTAGCTTCTCGTGTTTTTATAAAAAAAGCACGAATACTAGGCGGTAAGACCTCAAAATTGGCACAAGGCTATCTTTCTGGTATAACAGATCATTTTAATGGAATTAAAGATATAAAGAGTAATACTTTGGAAGCATCACGTTTAGAATGGTTACAAACTATAACAGGAAAGATGAGTAACGAACAAATGGAGTATATGAGAATAAGATCGAACTCTCAATTGTTTTATAAAGTTTCAATGGCTATTTTAATTGCATTTTTTATATTATTATCAGTAAGTATATTGAAAGCTCAGCCCACCCAATTACTATTAATCATTCTCATCTTTTCGAGACTATGGCCAAGATTCATGACAATTCAGTCTAATTTAGAACAGCTTGCGGCAAGCATTCCTGCTTTTAAGTCATTATGGGAATTACAAGGGGAATGTATTGAAGCGATTGAAATGCAGGATATACAGCAAAAACATATAAAGCCGATTTGTATAGAACAGGGTATTGAATGTAAGGATATTTATTTTCGGTATAATAAGAAGGAGCCTTTGTATGCGCTTCAAAATATTAATGTACAAATACCAATCAATAGTATGACGGCCATTGTGGGACATTCGGGAGCTGGGAAGAGTACATTAATCGATGTTTTAATGGGGTTGATTCAACCAGAAAAAGGTCAAGTGTTAATAGATGGAACTCCTTTTACAAGTGAAAATTTACTGTCATTGAGACGGGCTGTTAGTTATGTGCCACAAGATCCTTTTTTATTTAATGCAAGCATAAGAGAAAATTTATTGATGATTGAGCCGAATTCGAGTGAAGAACAAATTTGGACTGCATTAGATTTTGCGGCGGCAGCTGAATTTGTACGAATGCTTCCAAAAGGGCTTGATACTCTCATTGGAGATCGTGGAGTGAGACTTTCAGGTGGTGAACGTCAACGACTTGTACTAGCTCGAGCTATTTTAAGACAACCATCCATTTTAGTATTAGATGAAGCTACGAGCGCATTAGATACTGAAAATGAGGTGAAAATCCAATCAGCAATAGAAAGATTGAAAGGAACGATGATTATTGTTGTTATTGCGCATCGTTTATCTACGATCCGTAATGCAGATCAAGTTATTGTTTTAGGAAAAGGTGAAATTGTTCAAAAAGGTGAATTTAATCAATTGGCTAAAGAGAGAAAAGGTGTATTTCGAAATTTGTTAAGGTCACAAATGGAAGTTGGTTCTTAGAGAGGAAAGAGTGAATGAATTTTTGTATTCATACAGTTCGAATCGAATAAAAGCCTGAGTGATGGCCAGTTATAACAGGACATTATTCAGGCTTTTATTTGTACGTTTTCTACATTTAGGGAGTAAATATAAATGAGTACCTTGCAATGAATAATACTAAGTGGTATATTATGGATATGACAGGTACCGTGTATTGAACAGTACTGAAATGAGAAAGGGGGATTGACCTTGAACGTTCAGTTTAAAAAAGGTGTGTTAGAACTGTGTGTTTTGGCACTTGTGAAACGTAAAGATTGTTACGGTTATGAACTTGTACAGCAAATCTCAAATAAATTTTTAATATCGGAAGGGTCAGTGTATCCTTTATTACGTCGTTTAACGAAAGAAGGGTATTTTCAAACGTATTTGAAAGAATCTACGGAGGGGCCGCCTCGTAAATATTATCAACTAACTGAGCAAGGGGAAACGCAACTGAATTTGTTAGTAACAGAGTGGCGTGATTTTGCAAAAGGCGTACAAGAAATTATTGAAGGGGTGGAATGGGATGAGTAAAGAACAGTTTCTTAAAGAATTATCAAGTCATCTTAGAAAGTTACCGGAAGAAGAGAGGAAAGATATTTTATTTGATTATGAAGAGCATTTTCAGTTTGGGAAAGAAGAGGGGAAAACTGAATCGGAAATAATAAAAGGCCTTGGCTCTCCGAAAGTAATTGCCAAAGACTTACTTGCTTTGTATCGCTTTGATGAAATGAAAAAGGACCCATCTACTTCGAATATAACAAGGGCTGTTATGGCAGCGATTGGACTTAGTTTGTTTAATTTTATTATTGTGTTAGGCCCGTTAGTTGCAATTATTGCTTTTATATTTTCCTTCTGGCTCGGTGGAATTGCTAGTGTAGTGACACCATTTTTCGTTATTGGAAAAGTATTTATGGGTACTTTTATATGGTTGGATGTATTCGTTAGTATAACGTTTGTTGGAGTAGGTTTGTTGTTATGTATTATCGCTTATTATAGTACGAAGTGGTTTAAAAAGTTATGCGTACGTTATGTAATATGGAACTTCAAAATGATAAAAGGGGAGTAGATGATGAAGAAAATATTGTTAGTAGCTATCGCTTGTATCATTATTGGAGTAATAGGGATTTCACAAACATATGAAAAAGCAGTGCAAACTGCAGAAGAAGGAAATAAAGAAGACGTAATTAAAAACGAAACACTAAAAAATATAGAAGTTAAGTTAGATGCTGGGGATATTGTTGTCCAAAAATCTCCCGACTCTTCTTTTTATGTAAAGCAATCAGGAGATGTACGTAAACACGAGGTTCGTATTGACGAAGATGGTGACACATTAAAAATTATTGGGGAAAGAGAAAAAGGTGCTTCATTTGATTTTTCTTTTTACGATTTTAGATTTCAAACGTCTACAATAACTCTCCTCGTGCCTGAACGTTCTTACCAAGAGATAAAAGTAAATTCATCCGCTGGACAAATAGAAATAAGTGATGTGAAAAGTGATCATGTAAGTGTTGGAACAATGGCTGGAGAAGTAGATTTGAAACATGTCACAGCTAAGAGTGTGGAGGGATCTACAAAAGCTGGTGAGGTGAACTTTAAAAAAGTAATAGGGAAAGTAACAGCGAAGTCGGCTAGTGGGGAAGTGCATATTATGGATCATGATCCTAAATATGACGTAGAGGCAAGTTCAACTGCTGGTGATGTAGATATAACTTTATTGGAAAAACCACAAGATGCAGTTATAACGGGGCAAAGCGCTGCTGGCGAAGTAATGATTTTTAATGAAGAAAATAAAAATGTAACAATTGGCAATGGTAGTAAAAAGATTAGTGGTAAAACAGCTGCTGGCGATGTGACGATTGAAACTCGTTCATAAGAAATAGAATGTATGAAAATCTATCAAAATACAAAAAAGAAGATAATTACCGTATATAAATAAGGTAATTATCTTCTTTTATTATTCTTAATGTAAATCACGATATACGCCAATTACTTTTCCGATAACTGATACTTGTTTTAAAATGATAGGTTCTAATGAAGAGTTTTCCGGTTGTAGACGGAAATGGTCTTTTTCTTTATAGAAACGTTTAACAGTTGCTTCGTTATCTTCTGTTAAAGCGACTACAATTTCACCGTTGTATGCAGACTGTTGTTGGCGAACAACAACTAAATCCCCATCGAAAATACCAGCTTCAATCATACTATCTCCGGAAATACGTAACATAAATACTTGGTCTGCTCCAGCAACAATGCTAGCTGGAAGTGGGAAGTGATCTTCTACACTTTCAACTGCTGTAATCGGTAATCCAGCAGTAACTTTTCCGACAATTGGAACTTGAATAACAGATTGTGTCTCTGTATCCATTCGGTTGTCACCTAAAATTTCAATTGCTCTTGGTTTTGTTGGATCGCGTCGAATATATCCTTTTTCTTCTAGTCGTGATAAATGTCCGTGCACTGTAGAACTAGAAGCGAGGCCGACTGCTTGACCGATTTCACGTACGGAAGGAGGATATCCTTTTTCTTGTACTTTTAGCTTAATAAAGTCGAGAATGTCTTGCTGGCGTTTCGTTAACTTTTCCATGTTTTCTAACACCTCGTTTTCTTTCATTTTTCTTATTAATAAGTATAACATGCGAAAAAACATTCTACAAACATAAGTTCGAACGAAAGACGAATTTATGATACACTATAAGGAAAATATAGTGAGAAAGAAGGGTTCAAAATGAATGCAATTATTTATGCGCGTGTGAGCACAACAAAAGAAGAACAGGAAACATCATTATTGCGTCAAAAAGATGAATTATTGCATTTAGCTGAGCGCTATCAAATGAATGTTGTAAAGGTGATTGAGGAGCAGGCTAGTGGTTATACAATTGAACGTGATGGCATATTAGAAGTGCTAGATACAATTCGCGATGAACAAGTTGATGTACTTCTCATACAAGATGAAACGCGCCTTGGTAGAGGGAATGCAAAGATTGCATTAATGCACTGTTTACATAAAGAGGGAATAAAAGTATATACGCATACGCATAATGGAGAATTAGAACTCTCTGACTCTGATTCGATGGTACTAGATATAATTGGGATTGTTGAAGAGTATCAAAGAAAGATCCACAATTTAAAAATTAAACGTGGCATGCAAAGAGCGGTAGAGAAAGGATTTCGTCCAGAAAATAATTTGAAAAATCGTCATTTAAGTATAGGACGTGAGAAGAAAGAAGTGCCAATTGAGGAAATTGTACGTTTACGCCGGAATGAATTAACTTTTGAAGAAATTGCAGCAACACTTCGTGGTTTTGGTCATGATGTTTCAAAAGCAACTGTACATCGAAGATATGTAGAATATACAAAGCAATTGCTTGATAAAGAGGACTAACTATTGTATGATAATAATCAGTTTTGAGTAAAAGGGGGATTCGAGATGCAAAGTCACGAACTCATTGAACGCATTAACTTCTTAGCGAAAAAAGCAAAAGCTGAAGGCTTAACTGAAGAAGAACAACGTGAGCGCCAATCGCTACGTGAACAATATTTAAAAGGATTTCGTCAAAATATGTTAAACGAACTTAAAGGAATTAAAGTTGTTAACGAAGAAGGTACTGATGTTACACCGGCGAAATTAAAAGCTTTAAAAAAGCAAGATAATGCAAAATTAAACTAAAAGATGGGCGAAGCCCATCTTTTTTATTTATTATATCCGTTATTTAATAACTTTCCAGTTGTTATTGACTGTTGCTTCTATATTTTTGTGCTTCAATATATAGTTAGCGATAAGTTCAGACATATCTGTTGGTATGTCTTTTATTACGGGCTTATTTTGAAACATAAAGAAGTTCCCTCCGCCACTTGCGCGATAATTATTCATAACGACGTCATATTCTTCATTCATATGAAGTGGAGCGCCTTTATACTGTAAGGATTCTACTCTCTCGCCAATTGGTTTGGAAATGTTTAATACGTACGAAATTCCTTCCCACATATCGTAATTATAGTGTTGCGGCTTTGGTTCTATGTAGGTAGGGTTTACGATGATAGTTCCATTTGCTTTTAATATGAAATAAGAAGCAGAGAGTTCAAGGGCATCTTTTATATCCGCTCCAGTTATTCTAATTACTTTTAATGTATTTGGATAAATATAATTAGAAACGATGTCACGCATTGTTACGCGATTAGGGAAACCTGGAGATGTATTATGGAATAAGCTTGTACAAGAAATGGAAACATTAGCTATATCCATCTGTATTTTATTTATGAATTCAATAAAAGGATGGTCTTGCAAACGAGTTTGCATAGCATCTGAAATTTGCATGTCCCCATAGATTACTCCAATAGGTTGATCGAGCCAATTTTGTGTTTTTTCTTCATAATCGGCAACCAAGGAAAGAATATCTTGGTCAGCCTCAATTCCTTGTACGGGCAATAATTGTGAATAACTCTCTTTTTTTTTCCATTTTTTTTCTGTTTTTTCGAATGTTACTGTTACTTTTCCAACGGAGTGTCCATTGCATCCAATCTGTAAAATTGTTACACCATTCATTACGGTGTGAGCGATTTCCCGGTGTTGGTGGCCTGTTAGTAAAATGTCTATACCTTCAATTTCATGGCACATTGCATATCCTTGGTTTTCACCTGTTAAAACTTCAGTCGGTACCCCAGTTTGTAAATCGCGTTCAAATCCCCCATGGTAGGCTACGACTAATAAATCTGGTTTCTCGTGTTCGCGAATGTAAGAAACCCATCTTTTTGTTGTTTCTAATGCATCTTCAAATTGTAAATCTTGAATGTGATGGGGGTGTTCCCAATTGGGAATGTAATGCGTTGTCATCCCTAAAATAGCAATTTTTATATTTGATTCAATATGTTTTATTATATATGGTTTCCCGAAATAAGGTTCTTTTCTGTTTTTATCTAAAATATTTGCTGATAGATACGGAAAGTTTGCAGTAGAAATAGCATTATTTAATATGTCCATTCCATAATTAAATTCATGATTCCCAATAACTGCAGCATCATAACGTAAATAGTTCGCTAATAAAGACATTGGATTTTTCTTATCTTCTTCGTATGTAGCGTAATGATAAGTGAAGGGTGTTCCTTGTATGAAGTCACCGTTATCAATTAAAAGAACGTTTCTATTTTGGGAACGTTCTTTTTTTATAAGAGTAGAAATTTTGGCTAAACCAATTTCAGCTTGGGAGTTATCTTGGTAGTGAATTGGATAAACAGTGCCATGTATATCACTTGTTAATAAAATGTTTAAAGTTACAATTTGATTTGGATTCAATATCATTCACCTTTTCTATTGTTATCTACTAATTAAGCATATCAAATATATGAAGAGAATTTTAATGAGAATGTATAGAATGTGTAAAGATTCTGTAAATAAGCAATTGTACGTGAAAATGTGTGATATATTTCTTCATGTTTACGGAAGGCAATTTTATAACAACAAAATTGGAGGCATTAATATGTTGAAAAAAGTTTTTGCAATGAGTACGACAGTTGTACTAGCGGCGGGATTATTAAGTGGTTGTGGAACGAAAGAATCAAGTGCAAGTAAAACTGAAGATACGAAAAAAGGTTATGTACCGAAGACTTTAAATGTTCAATTTGTTCCTTCTCAAAATGCAGATACGTTAGAGGCAAAGGCAAAACCATTGGAAAAGTTATTAAGTGATAAATTAAATATTCCGGTAAAAGTTAGCATTTCAACGAATTACAATACAATTGTAGAAGCGATGGCGTCTAAGCAAGTAGATGTAGGGTTTTTACCTCCAACAGCGTATGTGCTAGCGCATGAGAAAAAGGCTGCAAACGTAATTTTACAAGCACAACGTTTTGGAGTAGATGATGAAACGGGAGCTCCTACAAAGGATTTAGTAGACTTTTATAAATCTGAGTTTGTAGTTAAGAAAAATTCAAATATTAACAGTGTAAAAGATTTAAAAGGTAAAAAAATTGGTTATCAAGATGTAACGTCATCAGCGGGGTATGTATGGCCTGCGGCTGTATTGTTAAAAGAGGGAATTGATCCACTAAAGGATGTGAAACCTGTTACATTAAAAGGTCACGATCAGTCGCTGATTGCTCTTTTAAATGGTGATGTAGATGCATCTGTTGTATTCCAAGATGCTCGTAATATTGTGAAAAAAGATTATCCGAATATATTCGATCAAACGAAAATAGTGAAATTTACGGAAAAAATTCCAAATGATACGATTTCGGTACGTTCTGATTTAGATGCAGAGTGGAGTAAGAAATTACAGGACGCTTTCATTGAAATAGGAAAGAATGAGGAAGGTCACAAAATCATTAAAGAAGTATATTCACATGAAGGATATGTTAAATCTGATGATAGTAAATTTGATATCGTTCGTGAATATGGAAAGAAAGTAAAAACGCAATAATACATATGGAAATGGCAGCTAACTGGAAGGCATATGTTTCCAGTTAGTTTGCCATTTTGAATACATAGAAGGTAGGTAAGATGTGTGATAGAATTTCGAAATGTTTCCAAAATGTATCCGAATGGTACAAAAGGATTGAATAATATAAACTTGAACATTCAAAAAGGTGAGTTTGTTGTAATGGTAGGGCTGTCGGGGGCTGGAAAGTCTACACTTCTTAGATCGGTAAATCGCCTTCATGAGATTACAGAAGGAGAAATCTTGATTGAAGGTGAGTCTATTACTGCTGCGAAAGGAAAAGAATTACGACGCATGCGCCGGGATATTGGTATGATTTTTCAAAGTTTTAACCTTGTAAAACGATCAACGGTTTTGAAGAATGTATTAGCTGGGCGTGTTGGATACCATTCGACTTTTCGTACAACGTTAGGTCTATTTCCAAAAGAAGATTTGGAGCTTGCCTTTCAATCGTTAAAAAGGGTGAATATTTTAGAAAAAGCATATGCGCGAGCTGATGAATTATCAGGAGGACAACAGCAACGTGTATCGATTGCTAGAGCGTTGGCGCAAGAAGCAAAAATCATATTGGCAGATGAACCTGTTGCGTCGTTAGATCCGCTAACAACAAAGCAAGTATTAGATGATTTGAAAAAAATTAATGAAGATTTTGGGATTACAACAATTGTAAACTTACATTCTATTGATTTAGCTAGGCAATATGCGACACGCATTATTGGATTACATGCAGGCGAAATTGTTTTTGATGGTTCAGTAGAAGAGGCAACGGATGAAAAATTTGCTGAAATTTATGGAGACGTAGCGCAGAAAAGTGAATTATTAGAGGTGGCAGTTAAATGAATGACGCGACGATATATTCAAAATCGATACCGAAGCCGCCGAGTAAGTTGAAACATATGTTAACGGCTATTCTAGTCATTTTACTGTTGTGGGGAAGTAGTGTACAGGTCGACGCATCATTTTCAAAACTAGTAGTTGGTTTTCCTAATATGATTGATTTGTTAAAAGAGATGGTGCCGCCTGATTGGAGTTATTTTCAAGTTATTACAACAGCGATGTTAGATACAATACGTATGGCGATTATTGGGACGACTTTAGGAGCGATTTTAGCTATTCCACTGGCACTATTTGCGGCAAGTAATGTGTTTACTAGTACATTTTTGTACGGTCCAGCTCGATTGGTTTTAAATTTTATCCGAACGATACCAGATTTATTATTAGCGGCAATTTTCGTAGCTATTTTTGGAATAGGACCACTTCCAGGTATTTTAGCTCTTACTTTTTTCTCAATTGGGCTCGTGGCGAAATTGTTGTATGAGTCAATGGAATCGATTGATCCAGGTCCATTAGAGGCGATGACAGCAGTAGGAGCAAATAAAGTGCAATGGATTGTGTATGGGGTAATTCCGCAAGTGAAAGCACATTTTGTCTCCTATGTTCTTTATACATTTGAGGTGAACGTACGTGCAGCAGCTGTTTTAGGTTTAGTAGGAGCGGGTGGTATTGGGTTGTATTATGACCGTACACTTGGATTTTTACAATATCAACAAACTGCATCTATTATTATTTATACTCTTGTTGTTGTATTGTTAATTGATTATGTAAGTACATTGTTGCGGGAGAAATTATAATGAGTAAAACGACGATAATTGTACCAAAACCGAAGAAACCGAGTGTGTATCGCTGGTTTATTTTTATAGCACTTGCATTTGTTTATGTATGGGCTTTTTCAGGAGTCCCGCTAGAGGGAATAAAGGATACGGCAGGAGAAATTACAAAAGCAATTATGACAGGTGTATTGAATCCAGATTGGTCGTATGTATCTTTGCCAGATGGTGAAGATTTATTACATGGCTTAATTGATACGTTGGCAATTGCGATATTAGGTACATTTATTTCTGCCTTTTTATCTGTTCCATTCGCTTTTTGGGCGGCAACGAATATGAGCAGTGGAAAATTAACGGCAGGAACTGGGAAATTTGTACTTAGTTTTGTTCGTACATTTCCTGAATTAGTTATGGCTCTTTTATTTATAAAAGCTGTTGGACCAGGTTCCTTTGCCGGAGTTCTAGCTTTAGGATTACACTCTATCGGAATGTTAGGGAAATTATATTCAGAAGGAATTGAAAATATAGATAAAGGACCGACGGAAGCGTTAATAGCTACAGGTGCGAATCGCTTTCAAATACTTTGGTATGCAGTATTGCCACAAGTATTACCGGATTTTCTATCGTATACGTTATACAGGTTCGAAATTAATGTACGATCCGCTGCTATTTTAGGTGTTATTGGAGCAGGTGGGATTGGTACGCCTCTAATTTTTGCACTGAGTTCACGCAATTGGTCTCGTGTGGGGATTATTTTATTGGGTATTATTTTAATGGTAATTATCATTGATTTTATTTCAAGTTCGATACGGAAGAAAATTGTATAATTTATTTTAAGCACCTATAAAAGGTGCTTTTTTATATAATAAGAATAATAAATGTGAGCAATAGGGGGGATAATTTGGCTTTACAGCACGAGTTTGTATTTGTTTCGAATGAAGAAAAAGGGTTGGATTTTATAGGTATAGATTGGATTGAACTTTGTTTTCTATATAAAGAAAAGGCAACGATAGATGAGTGTGTTGTATTAAGTGATGAGCTAATCGTATATCTATTAGATTTTACCCATTTGATTCCGACCTATTATCCAGCGAAAAGAGCAGAAGGATTTGGAATTCACTATTATGGTATTACGAAAATAGAACAGCAAGGGGCAGTGATAGCAGAACAGTTATTTTGTTCGCTAGTTAATATGCTTTCTCTAGCGCCAGAAACAATCGAACTGACAGGGCAGTTTCAATGGGAAAATGATAATAATACTGATGGAGAATATGAAAGATACGTATTTGATCGAGATAAATTATGCCAAGATTTAAATTCTTTTATTCGTTTGCTTTGCAGAGTGAAAAATGGGGAAGGATATATTTTGCATTATGGAATTTGAAAATGATGAATAAATATACAGATAATTCCCTTTCTTTTTAAAATAAAAATAATGAAAAAGTATGTCATATTGAATACCCATACATTCCCGAAATCACTGATTTTTTTATGAAAAACCAAAAAAATATCAACATATTTGTCGATACATGTTGTATAATCTTGCGTGGGAAGCTATCATATAAATGTATAAAACGTTTACTAATATAAGCGAAGGGAAGAATAGCATGTCACATTCAATCGAACAACTTTCTATCAACACGATTCGCACATTATCCATCGATGCGATTGAAAAAGCAAACTCTGGTCACCCAGGAATGCCAATGGGTGCAGCACCAATGGCTTATACATTATGGACTCAATTTATGAAACACAATCCAAATAACCCAACGTGGTTTAACCGTGATCGTTTCGTATTATCTGCAGGTCATGGTTCAATGTTACTATACAGCCTACTTCACCTATCTGGTTATGATCTAACAATGGATGACTTAAAGAACTTCCGTCAATGGGGAAGCAAAACTCCAGGACATCCTGAGTACGGTCATACAGCAGGTGTAGACGCAACTACTGGTCCACTTGGACAAGGTATTGCAACTGCTGTAGGTATGGCAATGGCTGAAAGACATTTAGCGGCTAAATATAACCGTGATGCGTATAATGTAGTAGATCATCATACATACGCTATTTGTGGTGATGGAGATTTAATGGAAGGCGTTTCTGCTGAAGCATCTTCATTAGCTGCTCATTTACAATTAGGTCGTCTTGTTGTGCTTTATGATTCAAACGATATTTCATTAGATGGCGATTTAAATCGTTCATTCTCTGAAAGTGTAGAAGATCGTTACAAAGCATACGGATGGCAAGTAATCCGTGTTGAGGATGGAAACGATATTGAAGCTATCGCGAAAGCAATCGAAGAAGCGAAAGCTGACGAAAAACGCCCAACGCTAATTGAAGTAAGAACGACAATTGGTTTCGGTTCTCCAAACAAATCAGGAAAATCAGCTTCACATGGTTCTCCACTTGGTGTAGACGAAACAAAATTAACGAAAGAAGCATATGCTTGGACTGCTGAGCAAGACTTCCATGTAGCAGAAGAAGTATATGACAACTTCCGTAAAACTGTACAAGATGTTGGTGAAACTGCGCAAGCAGCCTGGAACACTATGCTAGGTGAATATGCACAAGCATACCCAGAATTAGCAAACGAATTACAAGCGGCAATGAATGGTCTTCTTCCAGAAGGTTGGGAGCAAAAATTACCAACTTATGAATTAGGATCAAAAGCAGCAACTCGTAATTCTTCAGGTGCTGTAATTAATGCAATTGCAGAGTCTGTACCATCATTCTTCGGTGGATCTGCTGACCTTGCTGGTTCTAACAAAACATACATGAATAACGAAAAAGACTTTACAAGAGATGATTACAGCGGAAAAAACATTTGGTACGGTGTACGTGAGTTCGCAATGGGTGCAGCAATGAACGGTATTGCACTACATGGCGGTTTAAAAACTTACGGTGGTACGTTCTTCGTATTCTCTGACTACTTACGTCCAGCAATTCGTCTTGCAGCATTAATGCAATTGCCAGTAACGTATGTATTCACACACGACAGTATCGCTGTTGGTGAAGATGGTCCAACACATGAGCCAGTCGAGCAATTAGCAGCGCTACGTGCAATGCCAAATGTATCTGTTATTCGTCCAGCTGACGGTAACGAATCTGTTGCAGCTTGGAGACTAGCTCTAGAATCTACAAACAAACCAACTGCTTTAGTATTAACTCGTCAAGACCTTCCAACATTAGAAGGTGCAAAAGACGATACGTATGAAAAAGTAGCAAAAGGTGCATATGTAGTTTCTGCAAGCAAGAAAGAAACAGCTGATGTAATCTTACTTGCAACTGGATCTGAAGTAAGTCTAGCTGTTGAAGCACAAAAAGCTCTAGCAGTAGACGGCGTTGACGCAGCTGTTGTCAGCATGCCATCTATGGATCGCTTTGAAGCTCAAACTGCTGAGTACAAAGAATCTGTATTACCAAAAGCAGTAACAAAACGTTTCGCAATCGAAATGGGTGCTACATTCGGATGGCACCGTTACGTAGGTCTTGACGGAGATGTGTTAGGTATCGATACATTCGGTGCTTCTGCTCCTGGTGAGAAGATTATGGAAGAGTATGGATTTACTGTAGAGAACGTTGTTCGTAAAGTAAAAGAAATGCTTTAATGATTTTAGAAAAATCTCTCCGGCATGGAGAGGTTTTTCTATGTAAATGAGTTTTTTCGACAGAAAAAGTTTTTTATCTCTCCGCAGTCAGACAATCATTGCAAAATTTCTTCTATATAATGAAGGGAAAAGGTTGTCCAGATTGGGAGGCGAAAGATGAAAACGTATGAATTGTATTTAATTCAAGAGGATATTGCGAAAGCTTACTTTGGTCGTGAATATTTGTTTTTTGATTTATTTGCTCGATTTTCAGAATCTGGGTCCCTTTCGGAGAAAAAAGTGTTATATAAACAAATGATGTATATAACGATGCCATTACAAGTAATGAAAATTCACCATAAATTAGAACAAGCTTTGCGCGTTCTTGGTAAATATGATCGAACACATCATACACATACACTTTATACAGGAGCGGAATACGGCGAAATAATGGTGAAACCGCACTACATTCGCATGAATACCTCTGGAAACGTTTCTATGGAAACGACTTTCTTTGAAGTACTAAGGAAGTGTGAATTAACATTTTTAGCAATGGATTATGAAAATACAAAGTACGGATGGCTGAATCCTCTAAAACAAGTACGAACATATGTGTAAAAAATGTCGAATTGTATCTTGTCTTATTGAAAAGGTTTTAGTACACTGTAAGGTAGACAACATGAAGGAGGAAAATATATGCCAATTTGGTTAGGTATTCTAGTGGGCGTAGTAGCACTAGTAGCAGGCGTGGCGTTAGGATTTTTCATTGCCCGCAAATACATGATGAACTACTTAGAAAAAAATCCACCAATTAATGAACAAATGTTAAAAATGATGATGATGCAAATGGGACAAAAACCTTCCCAAAAGAAAATCAATCAAATGATGAGCGCGATGAGCAAGCAACAAACAAAATAAGCGCTAAAGGGCACTCGATAAGAGTGCCCTTTCCTATTGGACTTTTGAAGTGTTTAAAACTTTTAAAAATTCTGTATTTTTGGTAAACTGAAAACATCGCTCATTTTAAGGGAGGAGGATAAAAATGAAAGTATTTATTAATTTAGCTTGGTTTTTTAAACAAGAAAAACGAGCGTACATAATCGGAATTATTATGTTATTTGGTGTCGCGCTTCTTGAACTTGTAGCCCCGAAAGTACTAGGTATTGTAGTAGATGAAATTAATAATGGAACATTAACATCTGAAAAGTTGTTGAAGTGGGTTATTTTGTTAGTAGTTGTAGGGATTACTATGTACATATTACGTTATTTATGGCGTATTATGATTTTTGGATCTTCGTTAAAACTAGCTCGTCAATTACGGAAGAATTTATACGAACATTTTACGAAGATGAGTCCATCTTTTTATCAATCACGTCGTACGGGTGATTTGATGGCGCATGCGACTAATGATATTCAGGCGATTCAACAAACTGCTGGATCGGGCGTTTTAACATTGGTTGACTCATTAGCAGTTGGGGGATGTGTACTCGTAGCGATGGGTTTTACAATTAGTTGGAAGTTAACATTGTTAAGCTTAATTCCAATGCCGATTGTAGCGATTTCGACAAACTATTATGGAACGTTATTACATAAAAGGTTTCATAAAGCGCAGCAATCGTTTTCGGAAATCAATGATAAAGTGCAAGAGAGTATGAGTGGGATGAAGGTAATTCGATCAATTGGACAAGAGAAAGAAGATTTACAAGTATTCCGAAAAAAGTCAGAAGATGTTGTACATAAAAATATGTTAGTCGCACGTATTGATTCGTTGTTTGATCCGACAATCTCACTTATCGTTGGATTTTCTTTTTTAATTGCAGTATGTTACGGGTCAGTATTAGTTGTGAGAGGGGAATTAACTGTAGGTGATCTCGTTACATTTACAACGTATTTAGGTACCCTCGTTTGGCCAATGTTAGCCTTTGGGTGGTTGTTTAATATTATGGAGCGTGGGCGTGCTTCGTATGACCGTGTAGAAAAAATTCTCTCTCAAAAATCAGATGTAGTAAATAGAGAAGATGCTGTGCATACAATAGCGAGCGGTGATGTTACATTTGCGGTTGATTCATTTTCATATAAGAAAAATGAATTGTTACAGCTAATAGATGTTCACTTTGATTTAAAGAAGGGTGAAACACTAGGAGTGGTCGGACGTACAGGTGCCGGGAAAACGACTTTATTAAAATGTCTAATTCGTGAGTATGACCATTTTAATGGTGAATTAAAAGTTGGGGAGCGGGATATTCGCGATGTAACACTTTACGGTGTCCGTTCTGCCATTTCATACGTGCCGCAAGATCATTTTTTATTTTCGGCGAGTATTGGAGAGAATATTGCCTTCGGAAAGGCGGATGCTACATATAATGAAATTACCCGCGCTGCAGAGATTGCTTGTATTCATGATGATATCCTCCAATTTTCAGAAGGGTATGAAACAATAGTAGGAGAAAGAGGCGTTTCGTTATCTGGAGGCCAAAAACAGAGAATTTCTATTGCACGTGCGTTATTAACGAATGCGGAAATATTAATTTTAGATGATTGTTTATCAGCGGTAGATGCAAAAACAGAAGAAACGATTTTAAATGCATTAAAGAGGGAAAGATCAGGGAAAACAACGATTATTACTGCTCATCGTTTAAGTGCAATTCAACATGCTAATCTTATACTTGTTGTGGATGAAGGTAGAATTGTGCAACGAGGTACACATGAGCAATTAATGGAAGAAAACGGTTGGTATAAAGAGATGTATGAGAGCCAGCAGTTAGAAGCATTAGTTGAGAAAGGAGGCGTATGATGACTGAGAAGAAGCAGAGTGATTTAAGTAGATTGCTTTCTTATATGAAGCCGTATAAAGGGTTGCTATCTTTAGCATTTATCTTTTTAGTTGGTGCAACTGTAACTGAAATGATGGGTCCTTTTTTAATTAAACAATTTCTTGATGAACATTTAGTACCACGTAACTTTGATCAATCAGCACTTGTTACTCTATTTGTAGTGTATCTTATTGCTCACTTATTAAAAGTATTATTTACTTATTTAGACTTATTGTATTTTCAAAATATCGCTTTTAAAATTGTTCAAGATATGCGTGTTGAAGTATATGATCATGTTCAAAAGTTGTCATTAAGTTTCTTTGATCGTACGCCGATTGGTACGCTCGTATCGCGAATAACGAATGATACGGAAGCAATTAAAGATTTTTATGTCAGTGTATTATCCACATTTGTCAAAAATGTAGTCTTTTTAATAGGTATTTTAGTAGCAATGTTTTTATTAAATGTAAAACTAGCTCTATTTTCTCTCGTATTAATTCCGATCATGTTTGCAATTATGGTGCTATATCGCCGGAAAAGTGCAGCTTTTTATTTAGAAGTACGTAATCAATTGAGCGTGTTAAATGCAAAGTTAAATGAGTCTATTCAAGGAATGAATATTGTTCAAGTGTTCAGACAAGAAAAGCGTATGCGAAAAGAGTTTGAAGAAGTGAATAATAAACATTATAGTGCAGGGAGACGGACGTTAAAGTTAGACGCGTTACTTTTACGCCCAGCAACTGATTTAGTTCATATTGTAGCTATTGCGTTAGTACTTGGTTTATTCGGAATTGATGCTTTGAAGAGTCCTGTTGAAGTAGGAGTTCTATATGCGTTTGTTAATTATATACATCGTTTCTTCCAGCCTGTAAACGAGATGATGATGAAATTATCATTTTTCCAACAGGCACTTGTTTCATCATCACGTGTATTTCATTTAATGGATGAAAAAGATTTAGCGCCAGTTCAAAAAGGGGATGGAAATCCTCAAGTTGTTAATGGAGAAATTGAATTTAAAAATGTTACTTTTTCGTATGATGGAAAACGTGATGTTTTAAAAAATGTATCTTTTCACGTGAAACAAGGGCAAACGGTTGCTTTCGTTGGACACACTGGTAGCGGAAAAAGTACCATTATGAATTTGTTAATGCGATTTTATAATATTAAGTCAGGAAAGATTGTAATAGATGGTGTGGATTTAGAGAAATTTGAAGAACGAGAAATTAGAAAGAAAATAGGACTCGTATTGCAAGATGCATTTTTATTTGCGGGAAATGTAAAACAAAATATTCGTATGTACAATGAAGAAATTACGGATGAAGAAGTAAAAGAAGCGGCACAATTTGTGCAAGCCAATACGTTTATTGAAAAATTACCAGAGCAGTATGAAACAGAAGTAGTAGAAAGAGGAGCTGCATTTTCTAGCGGTCAACGCCAATTAATTGCTTTTGCTAGAACGATAGCAACGAATCCCAAAGTATTAGTATTAGATGAAGCAACAGCTAATATTGATACAGAAACTGAAGATGCGATCCAAACAGCATTACAGCAAATGAGAAAAGGGAGAACGACGATAGCCATTGCGCACAGGTTATCTACAATTCAAGATGCGGATCAAATCTTTGTTATGCATGATGGAGAAATAGTAGAAAGAGGTACACATCAAGAATTACTGAGTGAACAAGGATTGTATTATAATATGTATTTACTACAAAATAAAGGAAGTTTACAAAAAGCCTTGTAATTATGGTCTTATCCCTGTCAAGTAGACAGTATTAAAAAGACTAAGCAGCCATCGAGATTCGATATTCTATCGGAGCTCG